>DBFCNY010000207.1:0-5820 GCA_048298285.1 Collinsella sp. | reverse complement strand
ATTATAAGCAAAAGAAGGGGCACCACCGGCGAATGTGGCAAAGGGGCTGTCCCTTTGCCACATTGCGCTCGACTACTCGTCAACGATCTCGGCAAGCCAGACGTTCAGCGTATCGACCTCGGGGCAGCAGAACTTTGCCGTACCGGGCTCGTTGCCAGGCACGGTTCCGCCATAGCGCAGGATATCGATATAGGGAAAGCCCACATGGCAGGCCATGGCGCACATCTTGCCGCGGTCTCGGTCGAAGTCGAAGACGTCTCCCGGCTTGTGCCCGTGGTGACAACGGCACGCACCCAGCTGGTCCACGCAGCTCACGCGGATGCACGGACGCTTGCCCCGCGGCGCGCCGAGCGGCTTGTTCTCGCCCACAGGCTTGGCGCCGCCCTCGCCAGCATTACTCATGGTCGATCACATCCAGGCAGGCCTCGATGGGAAGGCCAGCCGACTTGTCCTCTTGGTCGGCATTGCGCTCGATAAGCTCAGCCACCACGCGCATGGCATCGGACGTCGCGCGCTGCAGACTCCAACCTGCCATAACGCGGCCGACGAGCACCGCCGAGAACGTGTCGCCCGTGCCCGGGAAATAGACCGGGATCAGGTCGAAGGGAATCGTGAAGTACTCCCCCGCCACATGGTCGTAACCGATGACGACATTCGCACCGTCGACCACAGCGCTCGTAATGACCACCGACTTGGCACCCAGGACACGCACGGCGTCCACAAGGGCGCGGGCCTCATCGGGCGTAATTTGCTCGGCAATAGGCCTATCGGCAAGCAGGCACGCCTCGGTATAGTTGGGCACCGCGTAGTCTGCGCACTCCAGCAGGTGCCGCATAAGGCCAATCGTGGACTCGGGCACACCCGCATAGAGCTTGCCGTTGTCGCCCATGATGGGGTCGACGAACACCTTGGTGCCCTTTTGCGCGCGGCGGTGGCAAAAGTCCGAGATAATGCGCGTCTCTTCCTCGGTCACGATAAAGCCGGTCGAGATGGCATCGAACTCAAAGCCGAGCTCCTCCCAGATGGCGAGGCTCTGGCGGACATACTCCGTGGTGTCGTGGATGTAGAACTTGGGGTAGTTGAGCGTATCGGAAACGAGGGCCGTCGGCAGGTTGTGAATGCGATAGCCCATGTGCGACAGCACCGGCAGCATGGCGGAAAGCGCGACCTTGCCGTAACCGCACATATCGTTGATCAGCAGCAGCTGAGTATTCTTCATGAGTGTCCCCCTTGGTTCGGGCGCGGCGCAGCAGCGCCACAGTGCGACTAAGTGTAGCGCAGGGAGCACGGCAGGCGGGCGCTGGCGCCGTGGAGGGCAAATTGTTGCGGAAAGGTTTCGGAAAATGATCCCTTTTCCTCCGTCCCCAAGGGATCACATGCACCGAAGCGGACCGTGGCGGAATCACAGATTGCTGCTTAGGAACGCTTGCAGCGTCGAGCGGTTACGGCGTTTGGCAAAACTCCGTAACTTAATAAGTTTGGTACCTTGACATTGATTTCTTATGCTCCTAGATTAGTTAGGCACAAAACAATTCCACTACCTAACTAAAGAAAGGAGCGAAGCTTAGATATGTGTGTTGAACCACTCGTCCTTCCACATGAGCCCGGCGGTGACCCGTCGCAACCGGTAGACATACCCGAAGCGGTCAGCGCCGAAGACAAGCTTGCCAAGCGCATCCTCAATGGCCTGGGCTTTTGCGGCCATTACATGCATTTTCATGGCGGAGGCGTGTCCGGCAAGGCGCCCATCATCTGCCTGCTGGCCAAGCAACCCGGCGGCGAGATGTCGCAGCAGGAACTCGGCATGCACTTTGACCTCAAGCCGGGGTCGCTTTCCGAGATCCTGTCCAAACTCGAGCTCAACGGCCTCATCGAGCGCAGCCGTAACCCCAAGGATCGACGGCAGCTCACCATTCGCCTGACCGAAACCGGCCGGGAAAACGCCCGCATCGACCAGGCAGCCCGCATTCGCTTTAGAGAGCAGGCCTTTGGTGCCCTCACCCACGACGAGCGCGAGCAGCTCGCCGAAATGCTCGAGAAAATCCGTGTAACCTGGGAGGAACTGGATGATTAAAACCCTCATGGGCAGCATCCGCGACTATATAAAAGTCACCGTTGCCACGCCGTTGCTCGTGCTTGGCGAGGTGCTCTGCGAGATGCTGATTCCATTTATCACCGCCAACCTGATCGACGCCATCAAAGATGGCACCACCGTAGCCGAGATGCTTCCCACCGCGGGCTTTTTGGTGCTCATCGCGCTGACGTCGCTTGCTTTTGGCGCCGCTGCCGGCGTCACCTGCAGCCATGCGAGTTGCGGCTTCGCTAAGAACCTGCGTCACGACCTGTTCTACAAGATCCAGACGTTCAGCTTTGCCAACATCGATGAGTTCTCGAGCTCCTCGCTCGTCACGCGCCTGACCACCGATATCAACAACGTGCAGCAGGCCTTTATGATGATCATCCGTATCGCCGTGCGCGCGCCGCTGGTATTGATCTTCGCCTTTACCATGGCATTTATCATGGGCGGCAGCGTCGCCATGGTCTACCTGGTCATCATTCCGCTGCTGGGCTTTGGGCTGTTCTTTATCATCTTTAAGGTGCGTCCCATCTTCTCGCGCGTGTTCCACAAGTACGACGCCCTTAACGAGTCCGTCGAGGAAAACGTCACCGGCATGCGCGTGGTCAAGAGCTACGTGCGCGAAGACTTTGAGAAGGAGAAGTTCGCGACCGCCGCACGCGACGTCCAGATGGACTTCACCCGCGCCGAGAAGCTGCTTGCCTTTAACAACCCCATGATGAACATCTGCGTCAACGGCGCGTTTGTCGTCATCATCTACCTGGGCTCCAAGCTCATCATCACGAGCCAGGGCACGCTGTTCGACGTGGGCCAGCTCTCCTCGATCTTTACCTATGGCTTCCAAATCCTCATGAGCCTGATGCAGCTATCGATGATCTTTGTCATGGTGACCATGGCCGACGAATCGGCGCACCGCATCACCGAGGTGCTGGCCGCCGAGCCCACGATCGCCGATCCCGCCGAGCCCGTGCTCGAGGTCGCCGATGGCTCCATCGACTTTGACCACGTGAGCTTTAAGTATTCCGCGCATGCGAAGCGCCAGGCGCTCGACGATATCGACCTGCACATTAAGAGCGGCGAGACCATCGGCATCATCGGCGGCACCGGCTCGGCCAAGTCCACGCTCGTAAACCTCATCGCCCGCCTGTACGACGCCACCGAGGGTACCGTGCGCGTGGGCGGCGTGGATGTACGCGACTACGACTTGGACGCCCTGCGCCACCAGGTGGCCATGGTGCTGCAGAAAAACGTGCTGTTTAGCGGCACGATTGCCGAGAACCTGCGTTGGGGCGACCCGAACGCCACCGACGAAGAGGTCCGCGAGGCCGCGCATCTGGCCTGCGCCGACGAGTTTGTCGACGGCTTCCCCAAGGGCTATGACACCTGGATCGAACAGGGCGGCTCCAATGTTTCCGGCGGTCAAAAGCAGCGCCTGTGCATTGCGCGTGCCCTGCTGCGTCGCCCCAAGATCTTGATCCTGGACGACTCCACGAGCGCCGTCGACACCAAGACCGACGCCAAGATTCGCGCAGGGCTGGCAAGCTATCTGCCCAACACGACCAAGCTCATCATCGCCCAGCGCATTAGCTCCGTGCAGGACGCAGACCGCATCATCGTCATGGAGGGCGGCCGCATCGCGCAGATCGGTAACCACGACGAGCTGCTCAAGACGAGCGAGATCTACCGCGAGACCTTTACCTCGCAGAACAAGATGTCTGCCGAGGGCGAAGAGGCCGTCGAGGCCGACACCGAGGCATCCGTAACGCAAGCTCAGACCCAGGAAGGAGGCGAGGCACATGAGTAAGGCAACGACCGCCGAGCGCACGCTCAACCGCAAGGGCGGCACCATGTCGCGCCTCATCAAGACGCTCTTTGGCTTTTACCCCGTGCTTTTGCCCCTCGTCGTCGCCGGCGTGGTGCTCTGCGCCATCATCAACTCCATCGGCGCGACCTTCCTTCAGAGCGCCCTGCAGATTATTAGCGAATCGTGGCAGTCGGGCGATTGGGGAGCCGCGCAGCCCAAGATCGCACAGCTCGTGACCACCCTCGCCTGCATCTACGGCATCGGCATCCTGTCCTCGCTCTTCTGGAACCGCGCCATGGCCATCGTCACGCAGGGCTCGCTGGAGAAGCTGCGCGAGAAGATGTTCAACCGCATGCAGGACCTGCCGATCCGCTACTTCGACACGCACCAGCGCGGCGACATCATGAGCCACTACACCAATGACATCGACACGCTGCGCCAGATGATCAGCCAGTCGCTGCCCAACCTGCTCATGACGGTCATCGTCATCGTCACGGTGTTCTTTATCATGCTGTACTACAGCGTGTGGATGTGCTTGGTCATTATTGCCGGCGTCGCCTTTATGACCTTTATGACCAAGCTGCTCGGCTCCAACTCCGCGCGCTTCTTTATTGCGCAGCAGACCGAGCTCGGCGTTGTCGAGGGCCATATCGAGGAAGTCATGAACGGCCAGAAGGTCGTCAAGGCATTCTGCCACGAGTCTGCCGCCGAAGCCGATTTTGACGAGCGCAACGAAAAGCTCTTCGAGGTCTCGCAGAAGGCCAACATGTACGCCAACATCCTCATGCCCATCCTTATGAACCTGGGCAACCTGCTCTACGTGCTGGTCGCACTGGCCGGCGGCATTTTCCTAGCGCTGGGCGTGCCCAACCTGAGCATCTCGGGCATGGCGCTGTCCATCGCCGTCGTGGTGCCGTTCCTCAACATGACCAAGCAGTTCTGTGGACAGATCGGCCAGATCTCGCAGCAGATCAACGCCGTGGTCATGGGCCTCGCCGGCGCCGACCGTATCTTTGAGCTCATCGACGAGGAGCCCGAAGCCGACGAAGGCTATGTGACGCTTGTCAACGCTCAGGTGAACCCCGATACCTGGCAGCTCGAGGAGGCCGACCACCACACTGGCATGTGGGCGTGGAAACATCCGCACCGCGCAACCGGCGAGATCGAGTACGTGCCGCTGCGTGGCGACCTGGTCATGGACAACGTCGACTTTGGCTACACGCCCGACCACGAGGTGCTGCACGGCGTGTCCGTGTTTGCCAAGCCGGGCCAGAAGGTCGCGTTTGTCGGCGCCACCGGTGCCGGCAAGACGACCATCACCAACCTCATCAACCGCTTCTATGACATCGCCGACGGCAAGATTCGCTACGACGGCATCAACGTCAACAAGATCCGCAAGGCAGACCTGCGCCGCTCGCTGGGCGTGGTGCTGCAGGACGTAAACCTGTTCACCGGCACCGTGATGGATAACATCCGCTACGGCAACCTGGACGCTACCGACGAGGAGTGCATCGCGGCAGCAAAGCTCGCCGGCGCGGACGACTTTATCACCCGCCTGCCCGACGGCTACGACACGATGCTCACCGGCAACGGCGCCCAGCTGTCGCAGGGCCAGCGCCAGCTGATCTCGATCGCACGCGCCGCCGTCGCCGATCCGCCGGCGATGATTCTGGACGAGGCCACATCGAGCATCGACACCCGCACCGAGGCCATCGTGCAGACGGGCATGGACAAGCTCATGGAGGGCCGCACGACGTTTGTCATCGCGCACCGCCTGTCCACCGTCAAGAATTCCGATGTCATCATGGTCCTCGACCACGGCCGCATCATCGAACGCGGCAGCCACGAAAAGCTGATTGCGGAAAAAGGAACCTATTACCAACTCTACACCGGCGCATTCGAGCTTGAATAACTCAAAAAAAGGACACATCCGTACGGA
>DBFCNY010000206.1:0-16661 GCA_048298285.1 Collinsella sp. | reverse complement strand
TAGTTCCGTTTGCGGGGGAGGCGTGGGACAATATCGAGCAAATGTGAATGATTGTCCGCGGAAGGGGTCGCGATGAAAAAGCTGAGGACACTTGCCGATGTGTTGCATCAGGCTGGCTTTGCCCACATAACGGGCGTGTTTCTTGTCTTTTTCCTGCTCTGCTCAACGGCCGTCTGGCTGTCCGAGCCCACGACCCTCACCTTTGGCGACGGGCTCTGGTTTAGCTTTGAGACCGTGTCGACCATCGGTTTTGGCGATATTCCGGCCGAGACGCCGGTTGCCCGCGCCATCACCGTCATCTTGAGCGTCATCAGCATCTTCTACATCGCCATGCTCACGGGTGTTGCGGTGAGCTACTGCAACACGCTCATCAAGCTGCGCCAAAAGGACACCATGGCACGCTTTATGGACGACTTGGAGCATTTGGAAGAGCTCGACCGCGACGAGCTCGCCGACCTGTCGCGTCGCGTGCGCGAGTACCGTCGCCGGCAACGTTAGGGCTAGCGCATCGCGCAACAAGGGGGATTGCATATGAATATCACGGTGTACCTGGGCGCGAGCGTCGGCAACGATCCGGCGTTTCTGCCTGCGGTGCAGGAGCTCGGCACATGGATTGGCGCTCATGGTCACGCGCTGGTGTACGGCGGATCCAAGTCGGGCCTGATGGGCGCGCTTGCCGATAGCGTGCTCGATGCCGGCGGCCACGTGACGGGTGTGGAGCCGAGCTTTTTTATCGAGGCGGAGTTCCAGCACGACGGCATCGACGACCTTATCGTGACGAGCGATATGGCCGAGCGCAAGGCGAAGATGATCGAGCTTGGTGACGCGTTTATCGCCTTTCCGGGTGGCACGGGTACGCTCGAGGAGATTGCCGAGGTTATGTCTGCCGTGTCGTTGGGGCACCTCAACGCGCCGTGCATCTTGTACAACCTGGACGGTTACTACAATGACCTGAAGGCACTGCTCGAGCATATGATCGACAAGGGCCTATCGAGCCTGCAGCGCCAACAAGGCATCTACTTTGCCGATGACCTGTGCGAGATCGCATCAATTATCGGTCGCTAGACATCGGGTTCGTCGCATGCGGTGCCCAACGGTGCTGTTAATGGTGCAGATGGTTGGCGCGCTCACGCCGCAACCGCTTTAAAATACAACGTATCTATGTCGACTTTGACTACGGGAGGGCCCGATGGATAAGCTTGCCAAACCTAAAAACCGCGCGCTGTTTTTGGTCAGCGTTGCCGTGACCGGCGCGTTCGCAGGTGCCGCAGTCTGGCTGTTCTTTTTTGCGATGGAGCACGGCATCGACTATCTGTGGACCGAGATCCCGCACATGTTGGGCGCCGCTTCGCCCGAGCTCGCGAGCGGCCCGTTCGGCTTTTTGCCGTATCCGTTTTTCGTCTGCCTGCTGGGCGGCCTGCTCATTGGCCTGTACGAAAAGCTGACCGGCACCAAGACCGACGACCTCAACCAGGTGATGGCCAAGGTCAAACAAGACGGACGCTATCCGTATGACAACCTGGGCAAGCTTTCGCTCGCGGCATTGCTACCGTTGCTGTTTGGCGGAAGTATTGGACCGGAGGCCGGACTGACCGGCGTTATCGCAGGCCTGTGCAGTTGGGTCGGCGACCGCATGCGTCGCTTTGGCGCCGAGTTTAGGGAGCTCACGCTGCTGGGTACCCAAGCCGCGCTGACGGCGCTCTTTACCGCGCCCGTCTTTGGCTTTGTGGCGCCGCTTGCCGGCAGCGCCGATGGCGACGAGGGCTCCGCGTCTGACGAGATCACCATTAAGCTGCCCAAGGCACAGAAGACCGTGGTTTACGGCATCGCCATCGCGGGTGGTTTGGGCACCTACCTGTTGCTCGGCCATCTTATGGGCGGTGGCATGGGCATGCCAAGGTTCGAGGCTGCCGAGGTGGGTAACCTCGAGCTCGCATGGCTTATCCCCCTGTCGCTGATCGGCATGGTCTGCGGTTGGCTGTTCTTTGTCTCGGAGCACGCGAGCGAGGCGCTGGCCCATGCCATAGGGGAGCGCCCCGTCGTTAAGGCCATGCTGGCCGGTCTGGTGCTTGCGGCTTGTGGCACGGTTCTGCCCTTCACCATGTTTGCCGGCGAGACGCAGGCCGATGTCCTCATGGAAACCTACCTGACCATCCCCGCCGGCGTGCTTATCGCGACCGGTCTGGTCAAGGCTATGCTGACCCCCGCGCTTATCAACATGGGCTGGCGCGGCGGTCACTTCTTCCCGGTTATCTTCTCGGGCGTGAGCTTGGGCTACGGCCTTGCTGTTCTCACGGGTGCCGATCCGGTCTTTTGCGTCGCCGTCTGCACCGCCTCGACGATGGGCGCCGTCATGCGCCAGCCCGTCATGGTCGTGGCCCTGCTGCTCATATGCTTCCCGCTCAAGGGCATCGTCTGCATGATTATCGCCGCCGTCATCGCCGCCGGCATTCCGCTGCCCAAGCCGCTGCGCAAGTAGCGCGGCTTTATCGCGGCACAATGCTCGGGGGATAAGAAATGATTCTGTACTTTAGCGCGACGGGAAACAGCGAGCATGTGGCGCGCCGTGTTGCAGCGGCAACGGGCGATAGGGTCATGTCGATTGAGCGCTTTGATGCCGAGTCCCTTCGTCTTGCCTTGGCGGGAGGGCCCTGTCAGCTTGGATTTGTTGCCCCGGTGTATGCCTGGGGCTTGCCGACGCCAATGATCGAGTTTTTGAAGACTGCCGACCTGTCGATTGCCGTTGGCGGCAAGGGCAGCGGGCAACCTTATACGTTCTATGTCTCAACGTATGGCTCGACGACCGGCCAATCGGCGAAGTTTGCCCGCGATTTGCTGCGCGAGCGTGGGCTCGAGCTGGACGCGGCGATGAGCGTCAAGATGCCCGATACCTGGACGCCTGTTTTCGACCTGTCAGATCCTCAAAAGGTCGAGAGCATCAACAAGGCTGCCGAGGCGCAGATTGATGCCGTGGTCGAAGCGGTACGGGCGCGGCGTACGGGCAACATGATGCGCCATCGCGTGCCCCTGTTTGCATCGTGCGCATATCACGCGTTTGGGCTGCCGCGCATGCAACGGACGAGCAAGTTTGCTGTCGATGACGATCTCTGCATCGATTGCGGCCTCTGCGCCAAGCGCTGCCCCATGGCGGCAATTGAGATGCGTGACGGGCTTCCCGTCTGGACAAAGCCGGAGTGCGCCGCCTGCCTCCGTTGCCTGCACTGCTGTCCCAAGTTTGCCATTTCACGCGGTAAACGCACGGCCTCCCACGGTCAGTACAAGCATCCCAAGCCCGGCGTGAGGATGTAACGACTACGGGCCTGCTCGCTAAAAGCTCATGGTAAGAAAAAAGCCGCGCGAGGCCGTATATCTACGGTCTCGCGCGGCTGTTGTTTAGAACTTCCTCAGCACGATTGCGATGGTGTTGAGATACTCGAGAGCGCCGGCTTCAACGGCAGCGCGGTCGCCCGCGGCGTACTCGTTGTCGCAGGCGAGCCAGTCTGCCCATGCCTCGTTGGTGCACAGCATGGGCTGCATCGAGACAATCTCGACGCCGATGGTCGGCTCGATCATGGTGCGCCACCAGGCTATGTCGTGCATATAGTCGAGCTGCTCGGGTGTCCAGGACTGGAGCAGACAGTCCGGCAAATTGTCGTGGCAGTCGCGGACCATGCCGGGGATGCTTAAGTAGAGCATCCCGCCTTGCTTTACGTAGGGGAGCAGGCGCTCGCCCAAGTAATGCGGATCGCGGCCATAGTAGTTGTACGAGTCGATGCTCACGACCGCATCAAAAAAGTCGCGCTCAAACGGCAAGCCTTGCGAGGCGTCCGCTTTAACAGGGTGAATGGCGTTGCGGGGAATACCGAGTGAATCGAAGAACACGCGGTTCTCCTCGGGGTCGCTCCACAGGTCGACAGCGTAGGTGTCAGACCCGTATTCGCGGGCAAGCAGGGCGCTGGTAATGCCGGTGCCCGATCCAAGGTCGCAGACGCGGGCGCCGCGGGGGATGCGAGCATCGCAAAGAAGTTCTTCGCAGAGCTTGAGGGGATTGGGCCCCATGATCTTAGAGCGCACGAGTGCCGTATCGAAGCTGCTAGCTTTTGGGAAGGATTGAGATTCCTGGGATTGCATTGTTCTTTCCAATCAGGTGCAAATTGGCAGATGACGGAGGCGGAACGGCGCAATAAACCACGGCCGTTGGTCGGCCGTTTTCATGGTTCTATGCGATTGACCGTTCCCTAAAGAACAATGACCAAAAAGACATCCCCTTGGATGATCGAAATTGGGCCAAGGCCCGTGACATCTCTATTGTAAGACGTTGAGCGCGGGCAGGGGATATGTCATTTGTCATGTATTGGCGGACAGTCGATTGTGACCACGGGTGCGCCGAGGCTCTCGTTCCCTGCGTCTTACTTCCAAATTGCGAGTGCGGCGGTGCCCAGCACGATGAGGGCGAGGCCGACGGCGTTTCGATGTGACAGCTTTTCGTTGAAGGCCAGGCGCGCGAACAGTACCGAAACAAGGATCGAGAGCTTGTCGACCTGCACCACGACGCTTACCTGCCCGGCGGCAATCGCGTAGTAGTAGAGCAGCCACGATGCACCGGTCGCAATGCCCGATGCTGCGAGAAATGTGAGTTCATATCGGTCAACGCGTGCGACCTGCTCCAGCTTTCCCTTGGCCGTCACAATCCCCCACGCCATGGCGAGTACCACGCAGGTACGGATCGCCGTTGCCAGGTTAGACTCGACGCCTTCGATGCCAACCTTGGCAAGGATGGACGTGAGCGCCGCGAAAACGGCGGCGCCGATGGCGTAGACGAGCCAGGTCCGGTCTTGCTTCTGGTCCACGCCAGCTGACTGCCTCTTCTCAATCATCAGGAACGTGCCGAGGGTGATTACGGCCGTCCCAATAAGCTTTACGGCCAGATTGCTCGTCTCGCCAAAGAGAACAATAGCGATCAGCGCGGCGAGTACGGTGCTCATCTTGTCGACCGGCACGATCTTATTGACGTCTCCAATGCTGAGCGCCTTAAAGTAGCAGATCCACGAAGCGCCGGTTGCAAGTCCCGAGAGAACGAGGAACAGCCAAGACTTGGCGGCGATGCTGCCAATGGTTCCGATGGATCCGGAAATGCCCGCCATTATCCAAGCAAAGACGAGCACCACGCAGGTGCGGATGGCGGTCGCAACATCGGAATCGGTGTGTTTGATGCCACATTTGGCCAAAATTGATGTGATGCCGGCAAAGAATGCCGATGCAAACGCTGCAACAACCCACGACACGGGTGTGGCGCCTCCTCAAGAACGACTACGCCGGGTCTACGGCGCTCGTCCGATGATACCGCTTGCGGCTACAAATCGCGTGCTCGATAGATCTTGGTGCTGACGGTGCAGCTGATTGCAAATAGCACGAACGCCAGGGCGGCAATTCCTGCGCACAGGAAACTGATGACGGCGGGATCGGGATTTGCCCCGGCAAATGACATGAGCCAGTTGCTGATGGGGTTGGAGGAGCTCAGTATTGCCATGGTGCCGCAGCCAAGCAGGGCAAACAGGCCGACGGATAGGCGCAGCGCCTCCATGTGTCCAAATCGAAAGAATATCGGCTGTGCCAAAAACACCATCATGAGGGAGATGAGCATCGACGCCGCCGAGGCGGTCGCGATTTCAAAGACCGTCTGGCCTGTCGAAGGGATGCCCATGTGATCGAAGAACGGAAGGGCGAGGATGTTCAGAAGCGTAGCCGCGCATGCCATGACGACCGAGAAGACAATAATGCACAGGTATCGCGCGCAGATGATGTCTTTGCGCGAGAGCGGCAGCGTTGCCCGATAGCGCTCCCAGCCGTTTTGGTTATCGTAGCCAGCCAGCGAGCTCATGATCATGATGGGCGACATGGCGCTGACCGCACAGGTGCCGGCGCTCATGCCAGAGTCACCATCCGATGCGTTGGCAAGGGTCAGCACGACGAATATGAACAGGCCGACGCCGGCGATGCTCGGGAGAAACGAGCGCATGATGGCGGTCTCGGACATAAAGGCGCGTTTCATTTGGAGGTTCCTTTCAGCGTAAGGCGCAGATAGTCATCGATGGAGATCCGGTCGCAGGGAATCTCGGGAAAGGCCTCGAGCGCTTCTCGTCGGTTGGGTACGAGTACGTCAACGCTGTAGGTATGACGGGTGGCGCGAGCGCCTTCGACACAAGCCATCAGCTCGGCAGCTTGCGCCTGGGTGCAGTGGGCGATGCCGGTACGGTCGGTAATGTCCTCGCGCGGCAAATCGAACACGATCGAGCCATTATCGATGCAGGCGACGCGGTCTGCCGCACGTTCAAGATCGGAGGTAATGTGGCTCGAGAACAATACGCTGCGCTGTCCGTCGGCGACAAAGGAGAGCAGCTCATCGAGCAGCTCCTCACGCGCCATAGGATCGAGGCCCGCGGTGGCTTCGTCCAAGATGAGCAGCTCGGCCTTGTGACTGAGCGCGCACGCGAGCTGCAGTTTCATGCCCATGCCACGGGAGAGGTCCTTGACCTTTGCCTTGGGGTCCAGACTAAACCGGTCGATGAGGCTGGCGAAGGTGTCGTGGTTCCAGGTGGGGTACGCCGGACCTACGAGCGCCTCGACCTCCGTCACCTTGAGCGTGGAAGGGAAGGGGCACGTGTCCAGCACGAGTCCGATGCGAGAGCGCGTGCGACGTTGTTGCTCATCGGGCGCATTGGCATCGCAGCGCTGCCCAAACAGGCATACCTCGCCAGCATCTATCTTTATGAGGCCGAGCGCGGCACGGATGGTCGTTGTCTTGCCGGCGCCGTTTGCGCCCACAAAGCCAACAATCTGGCCGGGCTCTACGGCAAGTGTGACATCGCGCAACGAAAAGCGGTTGCTCACCCGGCGCGAGACGGCTTTGAGTTCTAACAGGTTTTGCATGGTATAGCCTTTCTTGCAGATGGCTACTGCATGGTTTCGGGAGCTACCAGGTCGAGCATCTCGTGCAATTTGTCGCGCGTGACGCCCAAGGTGTCGGCTTGCGCTGCCGCTTGCGCGAGCAGCTCTTCGATATGGCAGAGCTGGCTTTCACGCAAGAGCTCCTGGTTGCCCTCGGCGACAAAGCAGCCTTTGCCCTGCACGGTGCAGATAAACCCGAGTTGCTCCAGGTCGGCGTAGGCGCGCTTGGTGGTGATGACGCTCACACCTAGGTCGCTCGCGAGCGCACGAATGCTGGGGAGTTTGGCCCCCGCGGCGAGTGCGCCCGATAGGATCTGGGTCTTGACCTGCGAGGATATCTGCTCGTAGATGGGCTTGTCGCTCGAATTGGATAGGATGATGTCCACAGCGGCTCCTTAGCTGATGGGCTACACGTGTATATAACCGGTAAACACAGTATATATACACTATGCACAGTTACGCAAGAGGGAAATCGGAATGATCGGCCACCGTTTGTCTCAGTCTGTAACAACAAGACCCGAATTTCCCAGCTAGTTGTTACAGATTAAGATGTTGTTTATCCGCCGGTCCTTTTGTCTCGATCTGTAACATCTGGAGCGGTTTTGGGCGGCTAACTGTTACGGTTCGAGATTTTGCCGGCGGATCCGTTCGTTTGTCTCAATCTGTAACATTAAGGGCTGGTTTTGGAAGATAGTTGTTACAGATTGAGATTTTGCCGGCAGGCCCATCCGTTTGTCTCGATCTGTAACAGGTAGAGGTTCAAAACCCGTCTAGATGTTACAGACCGAGACAAACTGCTGCGGAGTGCCGCCGCCGACCGGCAACCAAAGTCCCGACTGATGAATTTGTCCTGATAGGCGCCCTAGAGCGGGATTTCGCGGCTACAATAATGCGGTTACAACGACGTAATGCACTCAATGCAAGAAAGGATCCGCATGGCAAGCCTGTCGGATGAAATCTCGTCGCGCCGCACATTCGCGATCATCAGCCACCCGGACGCCGGTAAGACCACGCTTACCGAGAAGCTGCTGCTCTATACCGGCAGCATCCAGACTGCCGGCTCGGTCAAGGGCAAGAGCTCGGCCAAGCATGCCGTCTCGGACTGGATGGACATCGAGAAGGAGCGCGGCATCTCCGTCACCTCCTCGGTGCTGCAGTTCACCTACAACGGCGCCTGCGTCAACATCCTCGATACCCCCGGCCACCAGGACTTCTCGGAGGATACCTACCGTACCCTCATGGCCGCCGACGCCGCGGTCATGGTCATCGACGGCGCCAAGGGCGTCGAGGCCCAGACCAAGAAGCTCTTTAAGGTCTGCACGCTGCGCCATATCCCCATCTTCACCTTTGTGAACAAGCTCGACCACGAGGCCCGCGATCCGTTTGAGCTCATGGAAGAGATCGAGAATGTCCTGGGCATCAATACGTATCCCATGAACTGGCCGATCGGCAGCGGCCGCAACTTCCGCGGCGTGTTCGATCGTCAGACTCGTCACGTCATTGCCTTTGAGGGCGACGGCCACGCCAACGCCACCAAGAAGGTTGCCGAGGTCGAGGCCGAGCTGGGCGATCCTTCCATGGACGAGCTCATCGGCGAAGAGAACCATAAGAACCTGATGGACGATATCGAGCTGCTCGATGGTGCCGGCGACGAGCTCGATTTGGATGCCGTGGCCTGCGGCAAGCTGAGCCCGGCGTTCTTTGGCTCGGCGCTTACCAACTTTGGCGTGGAGCCCTTCCTCAAGGAGTTCCTGCGTCTGGCCCCGACGCCGCGCGCCTATACCGATACGCTCACCAGCGAACCGGTCGATCCCTGCCGCGACGACTTTAGCGGCTTTGTGTTTAAGATCCAGGCCAACATGGACAAGAACCACCGCGACCGCATCGCCTTTGTGCGTATTTGCTCGGGCAAGTTCGAGCGCGGCATGGATGCCTTCCACGTGCAGGGCAACCGCAAGCTTAAGCTTGCTACGGGCACGTCGATGATGGCCGATGACCGTGCCATCGTGGACGAGGCGTACGCGGGCGATATCGTGGGCCTGTTCGATCCTGGTATCTTTAGCATCGGCGACACCGTGTGCTCCGGTAAGCGCCACGTACAGTATCCGCAGATCCCGACGTTTGCCCCCGAGATGTTCGCTCGCATTACGCAAGTCGACACGCTCAAGCGCAAACAGTTCGTCAAGGGTATGGAGGAGCTTGCCCAGGAGGGCGCCATCCAGATCTTCCGCGAGCTGGGTGCCGGCATGGAGAGCGTTATCGTGGGCGTGGTCGGCGTGCTACAGTTTGAGGTGCTCGAGCGTCGCCTCAAGGCCGAGTACCGTGTTGAGGTTCGTCGCCAGCCGCTGCCCTATACGGACATCCGCTGGATCCAGAACGACCCCGACACCATCGATATCCCGGCCCTTTCACTCACGCGCGACACCCTGCGCGTCGAGGACATGCGCGGCGGTAAGCTGCTACTGTTCACGAGCCCGTGGAACGTGGATTGGGCGACCGACCACAACCCCGACCTTATCCTGTCGGAGTTTGGCAACGTAGCCTTTTAACGCATCGGCGCGGTGGCCCTGCGGGGCTGCCGCGCCGATTGCTTGCCTGATGCCGCGTGAGCGGCTATCATACCCACCGTCGTCTCAAGACCGGGGCGTCCGAGCAGTTCGGGTTCGATATCCTGCTCGTTAAACCTAAAACCAAAGGAGTACATAATGATCAAGAAGGTCATAGAGGACTACAAGGTCCTGTTGCGGAGCATTCCCGCGGCAACGGTTTCGCTGTTTTTCGTGAGCGTCATCATGATGAACCTGCTGGCCAACAAAGAGCTCATCAGCCTGCCGTATCTGGCACTCGATTGCGGCTTTGTGGTGAGCTGGGTTTCGTTTTTGTGCCAGGACATGATCTGCAAGCGCTTTGGCGCCAAGGCATCCATTAAAATCTCTATCCTCGCGCTGCTGGTCAACCTGGCCGTGAGCCTGTGCTTTTGGGCATGCTCGCTCACGCCCGGTATGTGGGGCGCCTACTACGACACCGGCATGATCGAGGTCAACACCGCCCTTAACGCCACCATCGGCGGCACCTGGTACGTGGTGCTGGGCTCTTCGCTGGCAATGCTCGTTTCTGCCGTGGTTAACTCCACGCTCAACCAGTCGCTCGGCCGTATGCTCAAAAAGAATAACTTTGCGAGCTTTGCCTTCCGCTCCTATGTGTCTACGGGTGTTGGCCAGTTTATCGACAACCTGGTCTTTGCCATTGTGGTAAGCCACACGTTCTTTGGTTGGACCTGGGTGCAGGTCCTTATGTGCTCGCTGACCGGTGCTGTTGCCGAGCTGCTGTGCGAGGTCTTCTTGAGCCCCGTGGGCTACAAGGTCGTGCGCGGCTGGGAGCGCGAGAATGTGGGCTCCGAGTACCTCGAGCGTCACGCAACCGCCTAAGGAGCAAGTATGCGGGTTTTGATCACGGGCGCTTCGGGCGGTATCGGAGCCGCGTGCGTGCAGCGCTTTTTGGATGAGGGCCACGAGGTCGTGGGCTTTGATCTGCTGTCGCCGGCGATCGAACACGAGCGCTACCGCCATCTGATCGTTGATGTCCGCGAGCCGGACTCGTTTCCAAGCGACCTTGAGCCCCAGGTGATCGTGAACGTTGCCGGTACGCAGGATTCGGCCGACGACATCGCCGCCAACCTGTATGGCACCATCAACGTGACCGAGCGCTACGCCTTTGTGGGGGAGGGGCTTGCCGCCAAGCCGGCGCCGGCGATTAGATCCGTGGTCAATGTGGGGTCGGCGAGCGGGCATACGGGATCGGAGTTTACCGCCTATGCCGCCAGCAAGGGCGGCGTTATCGCCTACACCAAGAACCTTGCAAACCGTCTGGCACCGCAGGCTATCGCCAACAGTGTGGACCCGGGCGGCGTTATCACGCCGCTCAACCGTTGCGTGATGGAAGACGAGCACCTGTGGAACCAGATTATGGAGCTCACGCCGCTTAAACGCTGGGCCACCGCCCAAGAGATCGCCGAGTGGATCTACTTTGTGGGCGTGACCAACCGGTTTATGACCGGGCAGAGTCTGCTGATCGATGGCGGCGAGGCCGGCCGCACGCAATTTATTTGGCCCGAATAGGAAACGCGCCCGATGGAAAGCTGTCGGGCGCGTTTTTGATGTATCGATTTTTAGCCGATGCAAGTCCAGTTGACGGGGGTCGAGCCGTGCTGTTCGAGTAGCCGATTGGCTGCCGAGAAGGGACGCGACCCCATAAAGGCGGGGAGTTCTACCGTGGCACGGTTGGCCGAAAGCGGCGAGGGGTGCGTGGAGGCCAGGCAGAACTTGCCGGTCGCCTTGCCCGCGCCGGTCGCGGCGAGCTTGCCCTCGACCATCTGCTGGGCAAAGCGGCCCCATGCCAAAAAGACTACCGGTTGGGGCAGCTGACAGCAGCGTTCGATAACGTAGTCGGTGAGCGTGCTCCAGCCCAGTTTGGCGTGCGAGTTCGCGGCATGCTCGCGCACGGTGAGCGTGGTGTTGAGGAGCAGGACGCCCTGTTGTGCCCATGGCGTTAGATCTCCCGTGGCGGGAATGGGGCAACTCAGATCGGCTTTGAGTTCCTTGTAAATGTTGCGCAGACTCGGCGGCAACTTGGTTTGCGTCGCGGGGACCGAGAACGACAGCCCCATGGCCTGGTTGGGTCCGTGATAGGGGTCTTGACCCAAGATGACAACCTTGACCTGGTTGGCCGGCGTGTAGGCGAGGGCATTGAGGATGTCGTCTTGTGCCGGGTAGATAGTCTGCTCGGCACGCAAAAGGGCGATGCGCTCGAGCAGCTGGTTCGTAGTGTTACGTACCGGTTGCGGTGCATCGCCCAACCAAGTTGCTATGTTGCGGTCGCGGGTCGCGGCGTCCATGGCGCTCCTTTACGTCAGATGCTCTGTCGGTATCTATTGTAAAGGCGCACCGGTTGCCTTTATGCCGCGGCTGTATGAAGAGCGGGGTCTACGAGACGTGCTCGGGCGCTCCTGTCATGCGAGCCTGTCCATGTGCGCGGAGGCGCGGAAGCTCGACGGTTGCCACCATGACGCCGGTGAGGATGAGGGCGGCGCCAAAGAAGGCGATGGGGCTCAGGACCTCGCCAACCAAGAAGAACGAAAAGACGGCGGAGCAGACCGGCTCGAGCGAGAAGGCGAAGCCAGTGGTCTCGGCGGGCACGTGGGGCTGCACGAGCGTTTGGGTGATAAAGCCGTAAGCAGAGCAGATGAGTGCGAGCGCAATGACGACCACGATCTCGCTGGGCGTACTGGGAAGCGTGAAGCCGCCAAAGGTGAATGCGGCGATGCCCGAGAACAAGCCGCCAAAGCCCAGCTGCCAAACGCCCAGAGCAAGCGGATCGACTTCTTCGACAAACCGCTTGGCGACAATGATGTGTCCAGCGTAGATAAAGGCGGAGAGCAGCATGATGATCGCGCCCGGGTTCAGGCTGGTAAAGTCGGCGCCCGAGAGCAGCAGCATGCCGCAGGTGACGATGGCGGTGCCGACGAGCACTTTGCGCTCGGGGGCGCGACGCAGCAGGGCGGCGTTGGCAAACGGTACGATCACGACCGTCAGGCTCTGCAAAAAGCCGGCAGTGGAGGCAGAGGTAAGGCTGGAGCCCAGGCACATGCAGGTGAGCTCGGTTGCCATAATGGCGCCGATGATGGCGGCACGGACCATAAGATCGCGGTTGATGCGCAACGCGTGCTTGTGGAAGAGCAGCAGGCAGACCACAAAGGCGATGATGCAGCGTAGCGCGACGATGCTCGTGGCGTTCATGCTGTCCATGCCGATCTTCATGAGGGGATACGAAAAGCCCCATGCGACGGGAACGGAAAATGAGAGCGCGATTGCTTTTTTGCGATCCATGGGACTCCTTTTGTTACAGAACGGTTTCGCAAAAAGGATTCTGCTCTCAGATGTGGATGTAGTAAAGCGAATGTATCTTCAGTATGATTAAGAAATACTAATGCTGGCAGAAAAAGCCCTGGCAAAACGTTTTACGGCAACATCGATGGGGAGGCACGATGGCATCGCGGTATCAGATTGTATGTATGGTGGTCGATTGCGGCAGTCTGAAACGTGCGGCGGACGAGCTGGGCTATACGCAAAGTGCGGTGAGCCAGGCCGTCAAGGCACTCGAGCGCGAGCTGGGTACCACGATTATCGAGCGCGGAAAGCAGGGCGTTTCGCTTACGCGCGACGGTAAGCAATATCTGCCGTACCTGCGCCAGATCGTGACTGCCGAGGCCGAGCTCGAGGGCAAGCGCCAGGAGCTGCTGGGGCTTTCGTCGACCGATATTCGCATCGCGACGTTTACCAACGTGAGTCGTACCGTGCTGCCGCGTGTGATCCGCGACTTTGGTGCGCTGCACCCGGGCGTACGCTTTACCCTCAAGCAGGGCGATTACACGCGCAACGCTCAATGGGTGCACGATGGCGTGGTTGACTTTTGCTTTACGGCGCGCGGGTTTACCGCTGGGCTCGAGAAGCGCGTGGTCTATCACGACGAGTTGGTGGCATTGTTGCCGACCGCGCATCCGCTGACGGCAAAGGAAAAGGTGACACTTGCCGACCTGGCGTCCGAGCCGTTTGTGCTGCTGGATGAGGGCGAACAGAGCCTGGTGCTCGATGCATTCGCGGCGCATGGGCTGTCGCCACACGTGACGAGTGAGGTAACCGACGACTACACCATCATGGCGATGGTGGAGGAGGGCCTAGGCGTGAGCATGCTGTATCGTCGTACCGTTGAGGGCATGCGGGCCGATATTCGTGTACGTCCCATCGTGCATGCTCCCTCGCGCGACGTGGTGGCAGCTTGGCGTAGCTGGGATACCATGCCTATCGCCACGAGGCGTTTTATCGACTATATGAGCTCGCATATTGTCAATTAATGACTGGCGCGGTGTTGAGTGCGGTGTTTAGCGGGCTGTCGCTTTGGCTTGGGTGGCGCGATAGGTGCGTGCCGGGTGGCAAAGTAGTACCGCCACGACCATAAAGAACGCCGTGGTGCCCAGACTGATGGGGTAGACCATCATGATGTTTGCGAACGTGCGGAAGTGCGGGAAGACGCAGAACACCCAGTAGAAGCGGATGCCGCAGACGCAGATCATGGTGATGAGGGCAGGCATGAGCGAGATGCCAAAGCCGCGCAGGTAGCCGGACATGTTTTCGTAGAACATGCTAAAGGCGTACGCGGGGAAGATTGAGCACACGCGGATATAGCCGATCGAGACGATATTGGCATCGCTGTTGAACAGCGCCAGGATCTCGCGTCCCAGGCCGACAATGATAACGATCGTGGTGAGTGCAACGATACCGCCTTCGACCAAGCAGACCTTGAGCGTCTTGGTGCAGCGGTCGATCTGGCGGGCGCCGTGATTTTGTCCCACAAAGGTGGTGCAAGCCTGGCTAAAGCTGTTGAGCAGGTTGTAGCACACGTACTCCAGGCTCATGGCGGCACTCGATGCCGCCATGACCTCGGTGCCCAAGCTGTTGATGGCAGACTGGATGATGATGTTGGCGACGGCAAAGACGGCGCTTTGGATGCCGGCGGGCAGGCCGATCTTGACGATGCGCTTGAGGGCGACGGGGTCGATAGCCAGGTCGCGTAGGGTGACGCGGACGACGGAGTCGGTCTTGAGCAGGCGGATAAAGAGCGTAGCGGCACTGACGGTGTAGGCGATGGCGGTGGCGATGGCGACGCCCGCGACGCCCCAGTGGAGTACGGGGACAAAGATGAGGTCCAGGCCAATGTTGAGGACGGTGGACACGGCAAGCGCCTGTAGCGGCATGCGGGTGATGCCGACGGAGCGGAAGATCGCGGCCTCAAAGTTGTAGAGCAAGATCGAGGGCAGGCTGAGCAAAAAGACGCGCAGGTAGAGCGAAGCGAGTGGCATGGTTTCGGCAGGAACGTTGAGCGCGGTGAGCATAGGCTCGGCAAAGATCTCGCCCAGAGCGATGACGACAAAGCCCACGAGCGCCATTAAAATCGAGGTATGGACGGCGCGTTTGACCATGTTCTGATCGTTGCGGCCGATAGCGTTGGCGATGACCACGTTGGAGCCAAGTGACATGCCAATAAACAGGTTGAGCATAAGACTGGTAAGCGGAACATTGGAGCCGACCGCCGCCATGGCGAGGGTTCCCTGGTCGCCCGAGAAGTTACCGATGATGACCGTGGCGATGAGGTTCGACAGCTGCTCCAAGATGCTCGTTGCGGCCACGGGGAAGGCGAACAGGGGAATATTGCGCCACAGCGAACTGGTGGTCATGTCAATGTGCTTAGATGCGGTATCAGCCATACGCTCTCAATCTCTAATATGCTTTTCCGTGCTTATTTGCGCAGATGATGATACTCCTAATCGGCTAGTCGTTGGGGACGTTCTTAAACGACTAGTCGTTCAAGAACGTCCCCCAATGACTAGGTGGGGAAGGCGTGCGACAATGGTGGGCGTTGTGTTGTTCGCGCTAAGGAGTTGCCATGTTGTTGTGTCCCGTTTGCCATGAGCCGTTGGTGGACGACGAGCGCGGTGCTGTGTGCGCGGGTGGACACCGGTTTGACCGTGCGCGCGAGGGCTATCTATATCTACTGCGCTCGTCCAAGAGCGGCGACTCCATGGGCGATCCCAAGTCGCAGGCACGCAGCCGCCGTGACTTTCTGAATTGCGGTTACTATGCGCCGTTGCGCGATGCGATGGTTGAGTTGGCGCGCAAGCAGGTGTCTGGGCGCGCCGCGTCTGTGAACGGCCCCATGACGCTGCTCGATATTTGCTGTGGCGAGGGCTACTACACCAGCGCCATGGGCGCGGTGCCGGGCGTGGATGCTTACGGTTTCGACCTGGGCAAAGAGATGGTGCGCTTGGCGGCCAAGCGCGGCGATGCGACCTACTTCGTGGCCAACATGAAGGACATCCCTGTGGCCGATGGCGCCTTCGATATGGTGACCGAGCTCTTCGCTCCCTTTAACGAGCGCGAGTTTGCCCGCGTGCTGGCGCCGGAGGGTTCGCTCTACACCGTGGTGCCGGGTGCCCGTCATCTGTTTGGGCTCAAGGAGGTGCTCTACGGCACGCCGTACCTTAACGATGAGAAGCTGCCGAAGACCACCGAGCTCGAGTTAGTCGGAACGCAGCGGGTATCTGCGAATATTACGCTTCAGACCCAGGCCGATATCGAGGCGGTGTTCCAGATGACGCCGTACTACTATCGCACACGCCCTGCCGACAAAGAGCGCCTGGCAAATTTGGATACCCTTCAAACCGACATCGACTTCATCATCGCCGAGTACCGCCACAGCTAACAACCTGCCAAAAAGGGACAGGTTTATTTTGGTAGGTTTTATCTGGGCAAACGTAAAGGGCCGACCGCGGAGATGCGCGATCGGCCCTTTTTAGTTGCTTGGCTGCAGAGGTTATGAGAAGCGAGCGCTTACAGGCGGTCCTTGTTCTCGGCCTTAACGGCGTGTGCCTGCTGGACAAAGAACAGGTCGTACACCACGATGACAAAGGCGCCAAAGTTGATGGCGTCGCCGCCAAACGCGGGAAGCGTGAGCACCGCTTGGGCAAGCGTGGCGACCGCGGCAACAATACCGAGCTTAAACGCGCCGTCCACCTGCGAAGGCTTGTTGGCGCCCTTGACACCGGCGACGCCTGCGGCAAGGTCGACGAGACCCTTGGCGATAAGCACGACCGCTGCGAG
>DBFCNY010000205.1:0-1788 GCA_048298285.1 Collinsella sp. | reverse complement strand
TTGCCATGCTAGGGAAAATAAAGTACTATTAGGTCAACGAAAGGGAGGAGGTCAGATGAAAGAGCTCAAGGCAATCCGAGAGAGCCGACAGAAGCCGTTTATTGAAGAGGCGGCGAAGTTCAATCAGGAGTCAATAGCTGCCGCTTTGGGTGTGACGGTTCAGACGTATCGAGCGTATGAGAAAGACCCGTCCCAGATGAAACTTCCCACGGCTGTCATGCTCGCCAACTATCTCGGCTGCAAAGTCGAAGATTTTTATTTACCAATCAAGGGAAATTAAAGTTCCCTAAAGCGAAACGGAGAGAACCATGAACGAGAACTACATCGACATCGAGCTGGGCGGCTGGAACATCCCCGAGGCCATCACGGTCGAGGCCGAGCCCGCCGAGGCCCGCGACTTTTCCGACTTCGAGCTGTAGGGGAGGGCGACATGATTCAACTGATTATCGGAGCGGGTCTGGGACTCGGCGGCGTGGCCGCCGCCGTCGCCATCAAGCGATATAACGAGGTCGAGCGCGAGAGGGCCGCCGGGCCCGCGGACCATTGGGGCAACAAGTACGAGCCCCGTATCGTCTCGCCCGCGTGCGCCCTGCCCCTCGTCCTGACAGGTGCCATCATCGCCGCCACCGCCTGCTTCTACACGCAGGACACCGGCGAGGTCTGCGTCGTCCGCAACCTCGGCGGCTCGCTCGCCGGCTCGACCTCCGAGGCCGGTTTCCACGCCAAGGCCCCATGGCAGGACGTCGTGACCTACGACACCCGCAACAACCTCATCAACTTCTACGGGGACACCGACTACAAGGTGGACGGCGGCTCCTACGAGGGCAAGCAGGTCTCCATCAACGACAAGTCGGGCGCCAGCGCCAACATCGACATCCAGGTCAACTACTCCCTGAACCCCGATGCCGCGCTCAGCCTCTACAGCGAGTACGGCACGCAGGAGAGCTTCGTGGAGAAGTACATCTCCAACGACGTCCGCGCTGTCACCCGCGAGGTCTCGGGCGGCTTCGACACGGTGACGATGCTCACCGACCGCTCCCAGTTCACCAAGGCCGTCCAGAAGGCCCTCACCGAGAAGTGGAAGGGCATAAGCCTCACAGTGGAGCAGGTGAGCGTGCAGGACGTCCGCTACCCGAAGAACATCACCAAGAGCTACAGCGAGGCTCAGGCCGCCGAGGTCGCGAAGCAGAAGGCCCAGAACGAGCAGGAGACGGCCAAGGTCGAGGCCGAAACAAAGAAGATCGAGGCGCAGGGCGAGGCGGACGCCAACGCCGTCCTCGCGAACTCGCTCAACGACCAGGTCCTCCAGCAGCATTACATCGACGCGCTCAAGAGCATCGGAAAGGACGGCAACCTCGTCGTCGTGCCCGAGGGCTCCCAGCCGATCGTGGGCACGAAGTAGGGGCGGCGGCGATGTTGAACCTTATCCATGCGGCCGTCCGGGTCTTCCTCGACGTTCTCGCGGTCGCGTTCGTGCTAGAGCACACCCGCGAGCTTCATGAGAAACATCGCGAGATCAACGACGCGCCCAAGCAGGTCGCAGGCGTCGTTGATGAACCCGGCGAGGACGATCGCGGCGCTGATGCGAGGGTGCCGCTCGACCCAGTCGACGAGCCGCGCGAGTAGGGGGCCCGCTGGTCGGACGTGCTTCGGGCGATATGTCTGCTGTCTACGAATCATGGCCCGAAGCCTAACGCGTGTGTAACGCGTCAACGCGGGTATTGCCGCTCAGGCAATACCCGCGGGCCCCATCCCCGGGGCGGCACCGTTGCCCCTGTCTCTTATACA
>DBFCNY010000204.1:0-15423 GCA_048298285.1 Collinsella sp. | reverse complement strand
TTAAAAAGAAGAACCCATGATTAGAGAGGTCGCGCTCGTCTCTCTAAATGTCTCTATAAAGAGAAAGTCAGTTAAAGAGATAACATTGGGCAATCTAACAGTGAATTCGGTACATCTCTCTAAATATCTCTCTAAAGTTAGAGAGATATACTATACTTTAGAGAGATAAATCTATCGTTTTAGAGAGACGGAATGCCAATGCTGCTGGATGAACCTCTTGGCCTTATCGTTGAGCGCCTTCGCAGGCGAGGGACTGATGACGCATCGGTAGAAGTTAAAGCCTGCACGAATAAATTGAGCGCAGACGTATGGGAGACAGTGAGCGCTTTTGCGAACACTGCGGGTGGGCTCATTATTTTGGGCCTGAACGAAGCCGAAGGATTTGTTCCTTCTGCTAACTTTGCTATCGATAGGGTGCGCGATCAGTTTGTTTCGGGTATCGGAGACGGAGGCTCAGCGGCAGTGGTGACCCATGCGCCACGGTACGAGCTTGATCGAGGCGAGGTCGACGGGCTCCAGGTGCTTCTGGTGCGCATCTTTGAACTTGAGCTTAAAGCGAAGCCTTGCTATATCGGCGCGCGCGGCGTGCAGAACGGTAGCTACAAGCGCGTGGATGATAAAGATATCAAGATGTCACCCGCTGAGCTATATGAGCTGCAGAGTGCGTTGCTTCCGAGCGATGCAGACGGCACGGTGGTTTCGGAGGCAACGGTCGAGGATTTGGATCCAGATGTCGTGCGGTCTATTATCGCAAATCGCCGGCTGCAGACCCCGCGCGTTTTGCGCGGGGCCGATACGCTGGAAAAGCAGCTGGTCAGACTCAATATCACTACAAAGGATGGTGCTGTGAAGCTCGCGGGGCTTCTGTCGGCGGGAATTTACCCCCAGCAGTTCTATCCCAAACTGATGATCGATGTCGCCGTTCATTCCGATGTGGAAAAATCTGCACCCGGGCAACCCCGGTTTATTGACCGCCAGTTGTGCGATGGCCCGATTCCGGCTTGCATCGAAGATGCCCTTGCCGCGATTGGACGAAACTTGCGCAAAGCGGCGATAGTGCAAGGCGCTGGCAGAAGGGATGATTGGGAAGTTCCCCAGGAGGTTTTGCGCGAGGCCTTGGCAAATGCCTGCATCCATCGAGAATATTCGCCCATGTTTGTGGGGCAGGCCGTGAGTGTCGATATCTATCCAGACAGAATAGAGATCAAAAACCCTGGCGGGCTTTGGGGCGGAAAGACGGTGGACAATCTTGCAGACGGGGAATCGCGCTGCCGAAACCCAAAGCTCATGAGCCTAATGGGGGCGACGCCGTTAGAGCATGCCGAGGGGGCCGTTGCGGAAAGCCAGGGATCTGGTATCCCGGCTATGATTCGCGAGATGGAGTCTCGTTCGCTTGGCAGGCCGAAATTTATCGTTAAGGCCGATTCGTTTACGGTGCTGCTTTCCCGGCACGGGGCGGAGCTTGCTGAAAACCGCACGTGGATTCAGAGCCATGTGGGCACCGAGCTGACGGATTGCGAGGAAACATTGCTCATGTTTATGCGGGAGCATGGGTGCGTATGCGATGTTCAAAAAATACGAGAGGCCCTGAAGTGGGATTCGGATGACATTCGCCTGATCTGCGGGGACCTTGTGGATAAACATGTCCTGTCAAAATGCGGCAAAGACACGTTTGAAATTATCGATATGAACAGAGAATCGTCAACTTCGACGGCGGATAGGATCCTGGAGGCTCTCAGCGCCGAAGTGGATATGACGGCGCGAGAAATAGCGGTTGCATCGGGGGTCAGAATTTCGTCTGTCCGTTACCATCTGCCAAAAATGGCGGATAAAGGACTCATCGAAGTAATGGGTTCATCGACGAGCCGTAACCGCCGATATCGGAAGAAGTAGATGCAGCCGGGTCGCCCTTCTAGTGTCTCTCGAAGTTAGATGGGTGCTAGAGGGGCGACTGCCTCGCGATATTTTCCCAAGATAAAACCTGCCAAAACAAACCTGTCCCTTATTGGCATGTCAGTTAACGCAGTGCAGGTTGAGCATATGCGAGCGAGCAGCCTCCGGGTGCGGTAAGGTGACGTGAAACAAGCGGGCGCTGACCTTTTGGTCGCGCCCGTGAAGTTGAACGTCAGATTGCCGTGCCCGGGGCCAGCGCAGCGCCGAGCAGCTACGCCGTTTGTAAAACGGCGTAGCCTACAGGTTCATGTTGCCGTGGATGTAGGGGGTGACCTCGGGGGAGATGTGGGCGCAGCCCAGCTCTCGCAGCGCGGATTCGATGGCGGCGGGCAGCGGGGTCTTGCCCTCGCCGTCGACGGCAGCACCGCCGAAGGCGGCGATCTTGGCGACATCTGCGGGGGCAGCCTCGATGTGCATGCAGCCGCCGACCAAGCGCGCGCGAACCTGTGCAAGGTCAAGATCGTGTAGGTAATCCTCGCAGGCGCGGATTAAATCGACCTTCTCGCGCGTAAGCTCCTCGCCCGTGGGAACGCGCGTGGCAAGACAGGCTCCCGCCGGCAGGTTCCAAACGGGATAGCCCCACGCGCGCAGCAGCTCGCGCTCTTCGTCCTTGGTAAAGCCGACCTCCATAAGAGGGGAGCGTACGCCGAGCTCTTCTGCCGCGCGCATGCCGGGGCGGTAGTCGCCGCGATCGCTTGCATTGCTGCCATCGATGACGGTGGGAAAGCCGAGCGACTTGGCGTGGTTGACGATAGCGGTAAAGCCGGCGTGCTTGCAGTGGTAGCAACGGTTGGCATCGTTGCAGGCTACTTGGGGGAGCTGCAGCTGATCGACCGAAAGATTGAGCACGGGGAGCTTAAAATGCGGCCCCTCATTGGTTTGTCCGTCAACGGACTGCTCAAACGAAGCCTGTTCGGGCGTGCCGATGAGCGGCGTGGTGAGGTGAACGAGAAGCGTGTCGGCAGGCATGATGCGGGTGCAGACCGCGGCCAAAAAGCTGCTGTCGACGCCGCCGGAAAAGCCGATGGCGACGCGTCCATATGCCAAAAGCAGCTGTTCGAGCGCTTTGAGTTTGTCCTGAAGCTCCTTTGCAGGCGCGGTAGTGTCTGAAAGCATGAAACGTTCCTTACCAATATGTGCTCGGTCGAAAACTATAATCCTACTGGGCTGCTTGTCATAAGACTTCTATCTATGTAACGAAAGTGCAATATGCTATATACGTTATATACAAGTTTGTAAAGTGCGGTAGAGTGGCAGTAACACAATCCGGTGAGGGGGCCGATATGATCAAGGCTGTAATTTTTGACATGGACGGAACGCTGGTCGATACCGAGCGTTTGGGCATTAAGGCATGGAAGGCAGGCGCCGCCGAGCTGGGGGTCGCGATTGATGAAGCGCTGATCCATCAGTTTATCGGCCGCACGCTGCCCGATGTTATGGACATCCTCGATAAGCATTACGGCAGCCATGAAACCACCGAGGCGGTCTATGCCCGCCACAAGGAGATTCGCGATGAGATGGTCAAGACCGAACTGGAGCTTAAGGCCGGCGCCGCCGAGTGCATAGACGAGCTGCTGGCTGCGGGCTATCACGTGGGCCTTGCGACGTCGTCGCGCCTCGCTACGGCCGAACGCAACCTTAAGATGGTCGGCCTCTTTGACAAGTTTGAAACGGTGACCTGTGGCGAGGACGTCGTGCACGGCAAGCCCGACCCCGAGATGTATCTGCTCGCCTGCGAGCGCGCGGGCTTTGCCCCCGAGGAGTGCGCCGTGGTCGAGGATTCGCGCAACGGCTGCGTCTCGGGTATCACGGCCGGCTGCCATGTCTTTGCCGTGCCCGATATCGTGCCGCTGCCTCAGGACGTGGTGGATGGCTGCGAGGTCGTGCTCGACACGTTGTTCGATCTGGCGGCGGCGGTCAAGGCCGTACGCTAGACAATTGCGGCGTTGAAGCGAGCGATTGCCCACGTTTGCGTTTAAGCAAAAGGGGCCCGGCAATGGTCGGGCCCCTTTTGCTTAAACGGCGACTTAGCATACTGGCCGACGTGCTACAGATACGCGCCCAGGTTGATGGCGGTGGCTTCGGCGTGGCTGCTTGCCTGGGTGCTGGCGCGCTCCAGTAGGAACGGACGTACCAGTTCTTGGCGGTTGATATCCTCCGCGGTGGTGGCCGCGGTGACGGTGCGTGCCGCAGAGCCGACGTGGATATGCTTGGTCTTTGTCGGGACCTTGTTCTCGATTTGCTCCATCAGCAGCTGGACACCCTTGCGGCCAATTTCGTAGCCCGGCGGTGCCACCGTAGTGAGCGGGACCGATCCGCTCCAAGCGAGTGGGTTGCCGTCGCATCCGGCCACGCGAACCTGCTCGGGGACGGAGATGCCTTTGTCGACCAATGCCGAGATAACGCCCGAGGCCAACACGTCGGTCAGGCCGACGACAAAATCGGGGCGTTCGTCGGCAGGGCGCCCGGCAATCTGAGCGCCAATGCTGTAGCCGTCTGCCGCGGTGTTCCACTCTCCGGCGTCAATGACTTCAATTTTGATATCGGGATGCAGGGCGAGGGCCTTGTGAATGCCAAGCACGCGCAGGGTGAGCTGCATGAATGCCGCTCTGCCCACAACGATGATATGGTGTGCGCCGCGGGCGACGGCGAGCTCGGCGATGATGCGGCCTTGTGCCTCGTTGTCGGCTGCCACGTAGTAACCGGGCGCGGAGCAATGGATGTCCAGGTGGACGATCGGCACGGGCATCTTGGTCGTTGCGGGGTGCCAGTCGGGGGACGCCATGGGCTGAACCATGACGCCGGACATCTGGGTGCCCATAAAGTAGCGCAGGTAATGGTCCTCGAGAATATCGTCGTTATCGGCATCGGCGATGAGCAAGTCGTAGCCGTGCTTGCGGGCCTCGTTGTGGGCGCCGCTGGCGATTTGGAGCGAAAAGCCGTGATCGAGACGGGGGAGCACCAGGCCAAAGGACTTGGTGGCGCCGCCCGCAAGCTGACGGGCGCTTTGGTTGGGCAGGTAGCCAAGGCGACTGATGGTCTCGTTGATGAGCTTGAGGGTCTCGGGGCGCAACTTTTCGGGATGGTTGAGCGCGTTGGAAACCGTGCCCAGCGAAACCCCGGCCTCGCGCGCGACGTCGCTGATTTTTACCTTTGCCATAGCGGCCCCTTTGATGCGTTTCAAGTACAAGCCAGATTGTAGCATCCCAAACCTACCAAAGAGGGATAGGTTTATTTTGGCAGGTTTTATCTGGGGAAACGCTGTTGCCAGCTCAAACCACCACGAAGGGGACAGGTGCTTTTGTGGTGGTTTGGACCGGCTGGACGTGTGTGCATCGGGTGGTATCTAAGTTGAGATACCACTTCTGGTATATCAGCTTGCGTTTGCGTGAGTACAATACTCGAACGTTATACGTCTCAGCGCCCCCTGTGCGTGGACGTCTTGCAGTCACGCGAACGAAGGGATTTATCCTATGTGCGGAATCGTCGGCTACACCGGCTCTGATATTGCAAAGAACATCCTGGTCACGGGCCTCAAGCGTATGGAGTATCGCGGCTATGACTCCTCGGGCGTCGCGCTCGAGGTGGGCGAGGGCGCCGCGGCGCACCTCGATGTCATCCGCCGCGTGGGTAAGGTCGCGGGCTTGGAGAGCGAGCTTTCCAATATCGACAGCGACGCTACCTGCGGTATCGGCCACACCCGTTGGGCCACCCACGGCAAGCCCTCCGTCGTTAACGCTCACCCCCACACCAGCTGCGACGGTCGTATCGCCATCGTCCACAACGGCATCATCGAGAACTTCGCCGAGCTGCGCGAAGAGTTGGAGGGTCGCGGCCACCACTTTAAGAGCGAGACCGATACCGAGGTCTTCGCGCATCTGATCGAAGAGGCTTATGCCGAGACGCACGACCTGATGGCCTCCGTGCGCGAGGCTTGCACTCACGTGGTCGGTGCCTATGGTCTGGCCGCCGTGTGCGCTGACGAGCCCGGCGTGATCGCCGTGGCCCGCAAGGATTCCCCGATCGTAGTCGGTGTGGGCGAAACCGGCTCCTATGTTGCTTCCGATGTCATCGCGCTCATCGACGCCACCCGCGATGTCGTGGTGCTCGAGGACGGTCAGTTTGCCAAGCTCACGCCCGCAGGCGTCGAGTACACCGACGAGGCCGGCAACGTTATCGAGCCCAAGGTCACCCACATTGACTGGGACCTGGACATGGCAGAAAAGGGCGGTTATCCCGACTTTATGCTCAAGGAAATCCACGAGCAGCCGCGCGTCGTGCGCGACACGCTGGTTGGTCGTATGACGCCGGCCGGCGAGCTCGACATCGACGAGCTGGGCCTTTCGCTCGAGGAACTCAACGACATCGACCGCGTCTACGTGATCGCTTGCGGCACCAGCTATCACGCTGGCCTCATTGCCAAGAATCTCATTGAGGGCTGGGCTCGCATCCCCACCGAGGTGGAGGCGGCCAGCGAGTTCCGCTATCGCAACCCCATCATCACGCCGACGACGCTCGTCGTGGCCGTGTCCCAGTCGGGCGAGACGGCCGACACTCTCGCCGCCATCCGCGACGCGCGCATCAAGGGCGCCAAGGTCTTCGGCATCACCAACGTGGTGGGCAGCCCCGTGGCGCGTGAGAGCGACGGCGTCATCTACACCAAGGCCAACAAGGAGATCGCGGTCGCCTCGACCAAGAGCTTCATCGGCCAGGTCGTGAGCCTTACGCTTTTGGCCCTGCTGCTGGCGCAGGTCAAGTACCGCTTGACCACCAAGCAGGCGCGCATGCTGTTCCGCGAGCTTTCCGATACGGCCGAGCAGATCCAGTGGATTTTGGATACCCAAACCGAGGCCGTGCATGAGGCCGCCCTGCTGTGCAAGGACGCGCAGTCGGCGCTGTTCGTGGGCCGTGGCATGGGTGCCGCTATTTCCTACGAGGGCGCGCTCAAGCTCAAAGAGGTCAGCTACCTGCACGCCGAGGCCTACGCCGCCGGCGAGATGAAGCACGGCCCCATCGCGCTGGTCGACCCGGGCTTCCCTGTCATCGCCGTGGCCACCAAGAGTGCCACCTACGACAAGACCGTGTCGAACCTTATGGAGTGCAAGGCGCGCGGTGCCAAGGTCATCGTCGTTGCCACCGAGGGCGACGAGGAGATCAACAAGATCGCCGACTGCATCATCCGTGTGCCGGCAGTCCGCGACGTGTTCAGCCCCATCACGGCGAGCGTTCCTCTGCAGCTGCTCGCACGCGAGGTCGCCATCCTGCGCGGCTGCGACGTCGACCAGCCCCGAAACCTCGCCAAGAGCGTCACGGTAGAGTAGTTGGTTCCGCCGTTCTAGCGACTAAGGCCCGGCTCCGCATCAAGACGGAGCCGGGCCTTTTCTGCATTTGCCCAGATAAAACCTGCCAAAATGAACCTGTCCCTTTTTGGCAGGTTAGCGGAGCTTGCTGGTCTCGAAGTACTCGGGGAACTGGTCCAGAACCTCGGTCTGGTTGCGGAACATCATGTGCAGGTGCTTGCTGACCAAAAAGCTCGCTTCGATGGGGTCGCGACCGGCGATAGCGCGGCGAATCTGCTTGTGCTCGTTCACGATGTCCTGATTGTCGAGAACCTGCGTGGCAGCGCGCAGCCAGCGGAAGCGCTCAAGGTCGGCATTGGTATCTTCGAGCCACGACCACACGGTGCTGCGACATGCGATGCTAAAAATCATGTGATGCATGAGGTTGTCGCTCAAAAAGAAGCCGATGCGATCCTCTTCGGCCATGGCCTTTTCCTGCAGCACGATGGCGCGGTCGAGCTGCTCGATGCCAGCCGACGTGGCGCGCGCACAGCACTCCACAATCACCTGCTTTTCCAGATGCTCGCGGATGTAACAGGCACTCTCGGCAAGGGTGAGGTTGATGGGTGAGACGTAGGTGCCGCTCTGGGGCACGGTGCGCACCAGGCCTTCCTGCGCCAAGCGAACCAAAGCCTCGCGCACGGGCGTGCGACCCATATCTAGGTCGTCGCAAAGCTGCTTGACGCCCAGCTTTTCGCCCGGCTTGTAGTCCAGGTAGACGATTTTGCGTCGAATGGTGTGATAGGACTGGTCCTGTAGGCTCGTTTCCTGCTCGCCGACGTGCATCGATTCTTCCATAGCGCCTCGCAACTGTTCTATCAAACTCATATGTCAGTTGTTAATTATGCCGCGAATCAGCTCTCCGCGGTGGGTAATTCGGCTGTTGCCTGAGAACTATTACGGCATCTTAGTCTGTGTTTGCGCAAGGCTGCGCTCAATGTTGCCGTATCATAAGCCGTCGCAAACGTGAAATAGAAAGAAGGAATCCCATATGCAACTGGCAAACATCGTACGCGAGCGCTGGAAAGGCGTCTTGTTCTGCCTGATCATCGCCATTCCCGCGACGTTGCTCGGCAAACAAATTGAGGTGGTCGGCGGTCCGGTATTTGCCATCCTCTTTGGCATGGTCCTGGCGCTCGTCTTTCCCAAGAATCGTCGCGAACAGCTCACCGCCGGCGTTACCTATACGTCCAAAAAAGTCTTGCAGTACGCGGTTATCCTGCTTGGCTTTGGCATGAACCTCTCCCAGATTCTGTCCAAGGGCGCCCAGTCGCTACCGATTATCGTGGCAACAATCTCGACCTCGCTTGTCATCGCCTTTGTGCTCTGCCGCGTTATGAACGTGCCGGGCAAGATCGCGACGCTTGTGGGTGTGGGTTCGTCGATTTGCGGCGGTTCTGCCATCGCCGCGACCGCGCCCGTCATCGATGCCGACGATCGCGAGATTGCCCAGGCTATTTCGGTCATCTTCCTGTTTAACGTTATCGCGGCGCTCGTGTTTCCGACGCTCGGCGGCATGCTCGGGCTGACCAATGAGGGCTTTGGCCTGTTTGCTGGTACCGCCATCAACGACACCTCGTCGGTAACGGCTGCGGCGAGCGCCTGGGACAGCATGCATCCCGGCGCAAATGTGCTCGAGAGCGCCACGGTGGTCAAGCTCACCAGGACGCTGGCCATTATTCCCATCACGTTGGTCCTCGCATGCTGGCAGATGCATCTGGCCCGCAAGGCCGGCGGCGACGCTAAGAGCACGTTCTCGCTTAAACGCGCGTTTCCCATGTTCGTGTTGTTCTTTGTGCTGGCGAGTGTGATCACCACGGTGCTTCAGCTTCCCGCGTCCTTTACGGCGCCCATCAAGGAGCTGTCGAAGTTCTTTATCGTGATGGCCATGGCGGCTATTGGTTTTAATACCGATATCGTCGAGCTGGTCAAAAAGGGCGGCAAGCCCATCGCGCTGGGCTTTTGCTGCTGGATTGGCATTGCGTGCATGAGTTTGGGAATGCAACACGTACTGGGAATCTGGTAGAGAAGTAGCTTGTTTGCGTGCTGCGTGCTGGTGAGCGCATTCTCACGGTGGAGCGATAGGAGCTCTTGCGGGTATGGCTTGTCCGCAGGTTTATAAGTCCCGAAGAGCTCTTATCGCCCCGCCAGGATGGCGATGCGGGGCAACACCTATACTCGCAGGACGGCGCTTTCTGCCCTATAGTGTTTGGTGAGCAATATCGTTCAATTTTGAAACACTCGGTCGTACGACCGTCGGCGGTTGCACGTCGCTGCGGACAGGGGCAAATAATGGATAGCGATGCCAAGCTGAACATCTTGACCGATGCCCTGGCTGCTGCCGGGGCATCGGCATTGGCAATCGATGCGCGTGGGGGCGTCGCGATCTCGACCATGAATGACGCGGCGCTCGAGCGGGATGTGGCGGCTTTTGTCGCTGAGCGCCTCGACCGTATAGGAGACGGCGCGCGTCTGGTTATGGGACGTGCGGGTGCGCGCCTGAGCCTGACCGTTCGCCCCACCGACAAAGAGGGCGGGGGCCTTTGGGTCGTCGTGGTCCGCGAGGTGCGCGGTGCCGCGGCGCATGCGGGTATCGAGTGGCTCAACGCCGACGAAGTTGAGGCTCGCTACGAATCGAGCGCGTACGGCATCGTTGAGGGGGCGGCCTCGGTGGCTGCGCCGGTTGCAGAGAGTTACGCGCGCGGTGTGCCCCTTATGCTCGAGGGCGAGCTGGGAGCGGGTCAGGTCGAGATCGCCAAGCGCCTCTATCTGGACGGTCCTTTTGCCGGTCAGCCCTTTGTTTCCGTCGCGCTCGATGAACTCACCGATCGCGGTTGGCGCCATGTGCTCAAAAGCGCCGAATCGCCGCTGTTCCAAACGGGGCTGACCCTTTGCATTGAGGACTGGAATGCGGTTGGTCCCCAACGCCTTCGCGAGCTCGTTTCCACGATGGCCGACACTGCGTTGGCGACGCGCTGCCATGTGGTGCTGACGGCGAATGACATGCCGGGCGGCAGCGAAAGTGATCAAGCCGCTTTTGTGACCGAGCGCTTCGCCTGTGCGGTGAGCGTGGCGCCGGCAATCGCCGAGCAGGGAGCCGCGTCGAAGAAGGTTGCGCGCTATTTGGAATATCTCGCTGACGCATTTGGGACGTCAGCGCCCACGCTGTCTGCCGCGGCGGCGAAGACGCTCGATGCTTACCGCTGGCCGCGCAATTATCTGCAGCTCCGCGAGGTCTCGGAACGACTGTATATATTGGTGGGGGCGGGCACGGTGGACCGCACTGTGGCGGAGGAAGTGCTCGCCCAAGAGGACGTGATTAAGACCGCAACCTTTGGCGCCCCGACACTCGAAAGTGACCTGTATATCCTGCGACCGCTGGCCGATACCGAGCGAGATATCGCGCATTTGGTTGTAGATCATCTCCACGGCAACCGAACCCGTGCGGCGGAGGTGCTGGGCATAAGCCGTACAACGCTGTGGCGCTTGCTGAAGGACGATGACCGTTGAGCGAGGCGCCCGTGACCGCGCGCGACGCGTGTGCTACAGTCCAAAGCGTTATTGTTTCGATTTGGTTACGGCGTGCGAGGGCATATGGCTGAGACTTCAAAACCGAGCCGCAGAAGGCGGAGTGCCGCGCCGGTCAACCGACGCACAACATCGGTGACGTGGGGCAAACACGCCTCGGGGTTTGATGGCTCGTTCAAGCGCACTAAATACGGCTATCCTTCGGCAAGCGCCCGCTTGGCAATGCAGGCAGAGTCCTCGCTGTGGGGCCGCAAACGCGTGGTGGGCTCAAAGCTCAAGCACGACGGAACGCTCGGCTACATCAGCCGCGGGGCGGCTCGCCGCAGCGGGCTCAATCCCGCCGGCTGGCATCGCTACGTGCCGATCGTGGCCGCCGTTGCAGTGATTGTCATCGCGCTCGCTGCGCTCGGATATGCCGGCGGTGGCGCCAACTTGGACGCAATGTTTAAATCGCCCGAGCTCGCGCATGTAGGTACAGAAGTTGTCGAGGGCGCTCAGGCCCAGACAGGCGTCGCGCCCCAGCGCGGTATCGTTGCGGCGGCCTCCACCATCGCCGATGCGCAAAAGGACGAGGACGAACAGGGCGATGGCGCCGAAACGGCCCAGACGAACGAAACGACGACAACTCCATCGGCAAGATAAGTTGTGAGTGGGGCGGCTAATTTGGGACGGGGCTTTTTTAGCTGCCCAAGACAGTGGCTCATTCGATGCCAGTCGCCAAAAGCGAGCGAGCCGCATTTGCGCCAAGGTGACGTGAAATGAGAGGGCGCTGACCTTCTGGCCGCGCCCTCGAAATTGAACGTCAGATTGGCGTGAATGCGGCCCGCGCAGCGTCAACGAGCCCGCCGTTCGGTAGAACGGCGGAACGAATTACCTTACGTAGATGATGTTGTCGCGGCGCGGCCTTGCCTCGGGTAGCGTGTCCTCGGCGTAGCCAAGAATGCAGTTACCGACACCGCGCAGGCTGCCGTCGGCGGGCAGGCCCCAGCTGGCCAGCAGCTCCAGGCCCTCGGGCGAGTCAAAGACCTCATGCGCGCGGTGAATCCAGCACGAATCGACACCCAGTGCATAGGCGGCGTTGAGCAAGTTGCCCATGGCGAGCGAGCCGTCTTCCAGATGTGTGGGCACGCTGCGGTCAACCAGCACCACCACAACGGTCTTGGCGCCATAGAAGGGGTCGCTGTTGCTGCCCATGACCTGGGCGTTGAGCTGTGAGAGACGCTCGACGGTCGCGGGGTCGGTGACGGCGACAAACGTCACCGGCTGGCGGCCCATGCCGCTCGGTGCATATTGGCCGGCTTCGATAATACGTGCAAGCTTTTCGGCCTCGACGGGACGATCGCTGTAGTTGCGGCAGCTGCGGCGGTGAATGAGTGCTTCGATAGTCTCCATGGTGTCTCCTTGCGGTGGCGTTGCAGATGCCCCGTTCATACCCGTCGGGCTCAAACGATAGACGGTCAATTGCCCGGCCAAAAGGATAGATTCCAATTGGGAAAATAGGTTTGCATAAAAGTACCTTCAGAATGTGACAAACCAATGGGATGGTTAAACGTTTTATCCCGTCTACCCTGCGGTTTTTTACCACTTGCCTAAATGACGAACGCATAACCTCTGATAAAGGTTTTACTAAAGGAGTACCAACGTTTATCAATGCGCCGTGGTGGCGCCGGGCCAGGAGGTAACATCATGTTCCAGGCTGGAGATGTCGTCGAGACCGATTTCGAAGGATTTCTGAAGCTGCTGCGTTCCAAGACGCGCGCTTTCGTGTCGATCAACGATCACGAGTACTACATCACGCACACCGATGGCTATTGGCGTGTTCAGGATTGCGAGGCCCTCAACGACAAGGGCCACTTTACTGACTGCTCCGAGCTGGTCAACACGGTCTGCGAGGTCGTCGAGCTGCCGTGGATTGCCGGCAAGAGCCTGCATGACAGCTTCTCGGGCGCTACGGTCTATGAGGCCGTCGCCGCTTAACAGGCGATAAAACCCGATTTTCACGTGACCGCTGGCGCCGCCCCCGCGCCGGCGGTCTTTTTCTGCCGATAGGCAATAAAATGCACGCATTTGCGGAGAGCCTGTTGACGATAGTCAAAACTCGGACCAATCTAGAGACACAAAATTGGTCAAAAATCGGACAATCGAATGGTGGGATAGATGAATAGTGCGGTTACGTTGGTCGACTTCGACCGGTTGCTCAATGGACTCGACCATATCTATTCGGAGTTCTCGCGCGCCTGCGGTCTTTCGGACTGCGCCTACTGGATGCTCGTCGACACGAGTGCAGCGGGCGGAAGCGTTGCCGTGAGTCGGCTGACGAGTGAATGGTTCTACAGCAAACGGACCATCAATTCGGCGATCAAGACGCTTAGGGCGCGAGGGCTTGCGACGTTGGAGTTTGCCGAGGGCAGTCGTAAGAACAAGGTTGTGCGACTGACCGAAGAAGGCGTGCAGTTTGCCAAGCGCTACGCGTTGCCGGCGCAAAAAGCCGAGCAACAGGCATTCGAGGCGCTCGAGCCGTGGGAGCAGCGCGAGATCATGCGCTTGGTCGGTAAGTTCTCCCATGTTCTGAACGAAGAGTGCGAGGCATTTAAACGGCAAGTGGCCGCCGAGAACGAGGCTGACGACAAGGGCGAGGGGGACGCATGCGACTCTTAATGAGATTTATGAGGCCGTACCGAGGTCTGATTGCGGTGACGCTGTTTGCGGTGCTGATAGATAACGTCGGTACGCTGTTGGTTCCCACGATGCTGGCGAACATGGTCAACACCGGTATTGCCACGGGCGATGTCGACTATATATTACGCAACGGCCTGTACATGCTTATCGCGACCGGCATGGCCAGCGGCGGCACGGTGCTGGGCTGCTATCTTTCAGCGCGCCTGGCCGCCAACGTGGCCTGCGATATCCGCAATGCCGTGTACGACAAGTCGCTCGAGCTGTCCGCCAGCGACTTTGAGCGCTTTGGCACGGGTTCGATGATCACACGCTCGCTCAACGACATCAACGTGATTCAGCAAGCTGTCCTTCAGACGATTCAGCTGGTGTTGCCGGTGCCGTTCTTGGCCGTGGCAGGCATCATTTTTGCTTGGTTCATCGATCCCGCCATGGGCACGCTGCTGGGCGTGGTCGTTGCGATCGTGCTGGTGGCGGCGGTCTTTACGGTGGCTAACGCCGCGCCGATCTTTATGCGCCTGCAGAGCTTTATCGACCGCATGAACGTGGTGCTGCGCGAGAACATCGTGGGCGTGCGCGTCATCCGCGCATTTAACAAGGAGCGCCACGAGGAGCAGCGCCTGGACGAGGTGTTTAGCGATTACGCGGCCAACGCCATCAAGGTCAACCACCTGTTTGTGGGTCTCGACAGTTCCAGCTTCTTTTTGATGAATATCGCCGAGGTGGCGGTGCTGTGGGTGGGCGGCAACCGCGTGGGCGTCCACGCCATGCAAATCGGCAGCATCTCGGCCGTGTTGGAATACGCGATCCTGATCCTGTTCTTTGTGATGATGGCGCAGATGGTGATTCTGACGCTTCCGCGCGCTGCGGCGTGCCTCAACCGTGCGCAGCAGGTGCTCGAAATCGAGCCGAGCATCGTGGACGGCAAGGCTACGCTGGGCGACGGGGCGCCTGAGTCCGCAGATGGGGCCGACGCGGTGGCCGTGTTCGACCATATGTCGTTCCGTTTTGACGATGCCGACGAGGACACTCTGTGCAACCTGAGTTTTGCCTGCCGCCGCGGACAGACGACCGCGATCGTGGGCTCAACGGGCTCGGGCAAGTCAACGGTGGCCAAGCTCCTGCTTCGCTTCCACGATGCAACGAAGGGCGCCATTCGCCTGAACGGCATCGATCTGCACGACCTTTCGCAAGGTGAGATTCGCGGGCATATCGCTTACGTGCCGCAGAAGGCGTGGCTGTTCTCGGGCACCGTTGCAAGCAACCTGCGCTTTGGCAACGAAGATGCGACTGAGGCTGACATGCTCCATGCGCTGGAGGTTGCCCAGAGCACCTTTGTGCTCGACCAGCCCCAGGGGCTCGATACGCCGGTGGCCCAGGGCGGCACGAACTTCTCGGGCGGCCAGCGCCAGCGCCTGGCCATTGCTCGCGCACTCATGAAGCGCGCCGATCTATATATCTTCGACGACAGTTTTTCGGCCCTGGACTTTAAGACCGATGCGGCACTGCGCCATGCGCTGCAGGACGAGACGCGCGATGCCGCGGTGCTCATCATCGCCCAGCGCATCTCGACGATCTTGCACGCCGACCAGATCGTCGTGCTCAAGGACGGCGAGGTTGTGGGCTTGGGCACGCATGGCGAGCTTATGGAAACCTGCGAGGTGTACCGCGCCATCGCGGAATCGCAGATGAAGGGAGGTGAGTAGCATGACCGAGGAGCTCAGGAAGCAGGCCAGCGTTGATGACGCCGTTGCCGCGGGACTGGTTGAGGAAACGGCTGCCGTAGCGCCCGAGCTGGACGAGGCCGCCAAGGCTGCAGCCGAGCGCGAGGCTCGCCGCCAAGCGCTCTACGAGGAAAACGAACGCGCCGAGGACGAGCGCGCCCGCGCTGAGGCAGAGCGCATGCGCGATGTGGACGACGAGGACG
>DBFCNY010000203.1:0-18419 GCA_048298285.1 Collinsella sp. | reverse complement strand
ACGCAGTCGCGTCCCGTTCCCTGTGAGAGAAAGGCACCCGTGCGTTCGGGGTCGCCGATGGTGGCCGAAAGGCCAATGCGACGGGGCTGCACGCCTGCCATGCGTGAGAGACGCTCGATAAGGCAGAGCGTCTGCCCGCCGCGGTCACCGCGCATGAGCGAGTGGACCTCGTCGATGACCACATAGCGCAGGTCGCAGAACATACGCGGGATTGCCATGTGCTTGTGGATCAGGAGTGCCTCGAGTGATTCGGGCGTAATCTGTAGGATACCGCTCGGCTTTTTGATGAGCTTTGCCTTGTGCGACTGCGAGACATCGCCGTGCCAGTGCCAGACGGGGATATCGGCCTCTTCGCACAGATCGTTGAGACGAACGAACTGGTCGTTGATGAGTGCCTTGAGGGGGCCAATATAGAGGGCGCCCACGCTCGCGGGCGGGTTCTCCCAAAACTCGGTCAGGATGGGAAAGAAGGCCGCCTCAGTTTTGCCTGATGCCGTGGATGCCGTCAGGAGCACATTGTCTTGCGTGTTGAAGATGGCATCTGCCGCCGCAACCTGGATGGAGCGCAGACTCTCCCAATCGTGGGAGTAAATGAAATCCTGGATAAACGGGGCATATCGGTCAAAAGCGTTCATGGGACCTCCTCTCATCAACGGGTCGATCAACGCAACGGGCAACGGCTCGATATCTTGCAACATCGGCGTTTGCCCAGATAAAACCTACCAAAATAAACCTGTCCCTTTTTGGCAGGCTAGATGGTGAATTCGGCGAAGTTGCGGTCGCCGTCTGCGGTGCCGGTGTCGCCTGTTGCGGCTGCCGGTGCCAACGCGTCGCCGCCGACGCTTTGCAGCAACTCGGCCACGTTGGCATCGGGGTTTTGACACAGGATATCGAGCAGCTCGATAAAGTCACGGATGACCTCACGCGGCGTCAAGTGCGTATCGGCTCCCACGCGGCCAAACTCAATCTTGAGGAAGTCCACCAAGTCGTTCTCGGTAAGCGTGGGCGTCCAGCCAAAGTAGCCGGCATGGATCTGCATGAGCTTTTCGATGAGCACCAGCAGCTCCTCGTAGGTGAGCGGCTGCAGGCGGATGATGGGCGCGAGCATGTCTTTGAGGTCATCGCGCGCAAAACGGCCCTGAGCGAGACGGCTCCGAAGGGCCTCGTAGGAAAAGACGCCGCGGCGGCGGTCTTCGATGGAGGTTGGCGTGCCGCCCATGATCATGCCCAGGTACTGCGCTTTGCCCTGGAGCGTGTCGTTGTACATGGTCAGGATCTTCTCGTAGTTATATTGGCGCGTGATCGCGTTGGGAATCTTGTACAGATTCACGAGCTCGTCGATGAGCACCAGCATGCCCTTGTAGCCGCTGCAGACCAAAAAGCGCGCAATGAGCTTAACGTAGTCGTACCAGTCGTCATCGCTGATGATGGTCGAGGAGCCTAGCTCGGCTCGCGCTTCGCTCTTGGTGCGGTATTCGCCGCGAATCCATTTGGTCACCCGACTCATAGCTTCTTCGTCGCCCTCGGATACTGCCGTGCGGTAGCGGCGGAGCATGCGGACGAAGTCGAAGCCGTGGACCATCTCTTCGAGTGGAGCGAGTTGGGCATTAACGGCAGTCTCGTCGGCGTCGGCACACGAGGCGACCCAGCGATCCAGGATAAGGTTGAGCGCGCCGCCCTCGGGGCGCGTCTTGGTCGATATGTTGCGGATGAGCTCGCGATAGGTAGCGAGGCCCTGGCCCTGCCCGCCCTGTAGGCGGCGCTCAGGGGAAAGGTCGGCATCGGCGACCACAAAGCCCTCGCCCATGGCATGCGTTCGGATGGTCTGGAGCAAAAAGCTCTTGCCGGCGCCGTAGCGACCGACTAGGAAACGGAAGCTTGCGCCGCCATCGGCGATGAGGCTCAGGTCGGTGAGCAGAGCACGGATCTCGACCTCTCGCCCCACGGTGATATAGGGAAGGCCGATGCGCGGGACAACGCCGCCCTTGAGCGAGTTGAGAATGACGGCGGCGACGCGCTTGGGCACGCGGGGTGCTGCGGATGCGGTATCACTCATGGTCTAGGTATCCTCTCACGTCTGCTTCGTAGTCCTCAATAATTTGCGGTCCTGCTGAGCCAAATTCAATAACGGTGTCGCCCACCAGGTCAAAGAGCGCCTCGTTGATGCTGTCGACGAGCATGTCCTCGCTCTGCTCCGATTGCACTACCGCCAATGTCGCTTGCGCTGCGTTTTGCTCGAGCAGCGCGCGAAGGAAGGCATCTGCGGCGGGCGCGAGTTCGGTTGCGGTGCCAGCGGGTGCAGTCGATACGACCGCTGGCGTCGGTGCGAGGAGCGGTGCCACGACGCCAAACTGTTCGGTGGAAATGGTTGGCTCGTCGGCTTTGTTGCGCTCCGTAGGCGCCGCGATCGGCTCGGCCATCACGTCGGTCGCAGGCTTGGCTTCCGGTTGCTCGGATTCCGCCGTATCGACCTCTGTGGGCACATCGTCCTCGCGCTCTTCGTCGATTAAAAGTGCTTCGCGCGTTTGCGCAGCGGCGCTCCGAATGTGCCCCAGCTGAGTCAGGTCGATATCGATCTTGACGGGCTGGTGTGCGGCGTCCCACGAAAGCCATGCCACAATCTCGTCATCGATAATCTTGGCCAGATATTTGGGGACCTTTTCTTCCTTCAGGGGATGGGCGGGGTCCAGCGCCAGGCGCAGGCGTTGGTCGCAGGCGCGCATCATTTCACCGAGCTTGCTGCTCTTTTGCCTACTACCATGGATACGCATACATTCCCAAAAGCCGTTTTGGCAACGGTAGATATGGATGGGATCCAGGCGGTATTCGCAGTCCTCGTGGCGCTCGGGCGCAAAGAATACGGCCGAGGCAAACATGGTGTAGGGCATGGCCGTCTCCTCCCCAAACAAGCTCGCTACGATGCCGGTCTTTCGGTGCGTGTCATAGTAGCGCGCCATGCGGACATACACGGCGCATGCCACGTGGCGCAGATCGCGGTGGTGGCTGCGGTCGAGCCGCGAGTTACTTAGGTTGTACGTGGAGAGGGCGTTGATGGCGGCCATGAGTCGCTCCTCGCGCACCTCATCGGGCGGAAGGGGGAGCGTGGGCTCGGAGGTTTTGCGACGTTTGGGGGTCTGGTCGGACGGTGCCGGTGCCGGTACAAGGTCTCGTGCCGCGCGCCGCAGCTCGATAAGGGCGTTATCGAACATGACGGTTTTAGAATCACGAAGCAGCTTGGGGTCGAGCCCGTGGAACACGGCGTAGTCCTGCAACCACACGCGTGCAAACCGGTCGATGCCGGGCTCAAAGGCGCGGTAGGCATCCCAAAAGGCCTTGATCTTGTTAAAACCATCGAGCGGATTATCTACGCCGATGCCGCAAATCAGCTCATAGAGATACAGAAAGGCAAAGGACGTAGACGTTTCCTCGACGGTCCCGCGGCGCACTTGGGCGCGCCAGGTAAAGTAGCCGCGCAGCTGTCGGTCGCTCATGGCGTTGTAGGTGGGAAAGTACGACTTAAAGGTGCCGTTGTAGGGACAGTCGTCCTCAAAGTCGGCCATCAGCAGGCCCTGGCGGTAAAAAAGCTCGGCTTCCGAAAGCCAGCGGCCCGCACCGCCCTTGGGGTCATCCTGCCAACGCGATATCTCGCGCATTTTACGGTACTGGTCGGGGAGGAAATTCTGCATCTGTCGGCCGGTTTTGAGAATCGGCTCGTCTGCGTAGATTTCGTTTGAGAAGCGGGTGGACTGATGGGTCCGGGCCTCGGCCATAATGCGCTCGATGAGCATCTTGATGTCCTGGTCGGCCACCGCTTCTCCTCTCCTAACGCAGCTACGGTGACCTCATATCATAGCACAGCATCAAACAGATGTTCGAGATACCGCTGCGTTGATAGATTTAGAACAGGAGGGCGTAGATGACGGCGATGACGACGGAGGGGAGCATATTGGCCGTGCGGAAGGTCTGAGGACGGATGAGGTTGACGCCGACGCAGAAGATGAGCATGGAGCCTACGAGCGAAAGGCTGTCGAGGGCTGCCGTGGTCATGATGGGGGAGAGCGCGCCGGCAAACAACGTGATCGTCCCCTGGAACACGGCGACGGGCAGGGCGGAGAAAATGCAGCCGCGGCCAAGCGACGCCGTCATGGTGCAGACGATGATGCAGTCCAATGCGCCTTTCAAGGCAAGCGTTGACCAGTCACCGAGCAGACCGTCCTGAATCGAGCCCACGATGGCCATGGCGCCGATGCACACCGTGAGCGATGTCGAGACAAAGGCGTTGGTGAACTCGTTGTCACCCTCGCTGCCGGTTTTTCGCTTGAGCCATTCGCCAAGGTTCTCGATGGCGGCTTCCAAGTTGACGGCCTCGCCGATGAGCGAACCGAGCGCAAATGAGACGATGAGCATGGTGGTGCCGGTGGTCGCTAGCGCCTTCCCATCGATAAGGAGCATCTTTTGCATGGTGCCGCCAAGGCCGATAAACAGGACGCACAGCCCCGATGCTTTCATGAGCGTGTCTTGGATGCGCGGTGTGATGAAGCGGCCGCCCGCTAATCCCAAAAGACCGCCCGCAACTAAAAGCACAACGTTGATGATTGTTCCCAAGCCCGGCATGAGCCCTCCTGTATTGATGCCAACGTGGCAATCGTAGCAGAACGAAATGCGAGGCACATCGCGACTCATCTAATACGTTATATAAGTGGTGTTAGGAATGATGTGCAGCATTTAAGCCTCAGGTGGTTGTCGGGACATAGGGATAGTATTCAAAGCGCAGTGTCATAAGCCGCTGCGGGGATTCAATAGCCGCGGCGATGATATTGGCATCGCGGGCACGATCAAACCCTTCGAGTTCGATCTGATACGAGACGTCTTGCATAATGTCCAGACGTCGCCAAGCTAGGAGTGTGTCACCATCGAATTCCAAGGTCTTGCCTCCGTCTGGAGCAACGGCGTATAGACGCAGCTTGGCGGTGGTTGCAGGGTCGACAACCGTGACCTTTTTAATTTCGTTTCGAGTATTCTTGGCGCCCAACAAGGTGAGCAGTGTTGGGGCCACGACCTCGCCCGATGGCAAAAAGACGACTTCGATGGATTCAGGAAATGCGATGATAGCCGACTTGCGGACGGGCTGATTGGCGGCGGCAACTTCGATGTTCGCAGCGTCGATGACCTCCGTGTGGTCGAGCGCGGCAAGCACGCAGCAGTTACCTTCATCGATCTCTTGAGGATCAGCAAGCCCCAGACTGTCCGCGAACTCGGGATCGTTTGGATCGGCAGCGGGCTCATTCGGCGCTTCGAAAGAAGCTGGGACGCTGTTTGTCGGCGACAGCGTGTCGCCCGCACCTGCTTCTTTGTCCGCGCTCTCTTCTTGTATGGTTGCGTTGATGGGTTCGTCGTTTGGGGGGAGCGTCTTGGCGTCAAACGCGGAGGGGAGAATTCCGATGGCTCCGGATCCGTTCCACTCCATTTCGAGAAGCGCCGGGTCGGCAAGAATGCGTTGCCTGCTTTGCGCGCGGGCATCGATTTCAATAGGGCCTGCCTCTATCCCTCGTGTAAGGCTGAGTGATCCGGCTGGCTTCTCGAAATGAGCGTCTGTGTCTTTGGTACTGACGGCGTAGAACAGCAGGGACGCTTCTCCCGCCGCGATGGCATCGGTACCGGCTTTGGTCAGCCGCAACGATGCCGTGAATGAGAGGGTGGGCTGCGTGTCGTCTGCATTCGCGGCGGCGCAGCCCAGACATATACCGCCTCCTTTCTCAAAAAACGTACCGTCGAAGGCGACCTTCGCTCCGTTCGCCGAGTCATCGACCGAAGCGATGTCGATGCGCAGCTCTAAATTGCATGGATCGCCATCTGCATCGAGCACAACCGAGCGCCACGTGCAGACGGCGCACCCCGCCTGGGAGCCGTTTGCCTTGTTCGAACGATTGATATCCACGACTATCGAGCCGTCCGTATTACGACGAAGGCATCCCGAGGTTGAGATTGCGGCCTGTGCGATCGAAAAACGCTTGCACGCAATGGCGCTCGACGGATTTGGTGCGGAGCTTAGGGCCGCTGGTAAGGAGTCTGCCATGACAGGAGTCGCCCAAGCGGCGACAGGCGTTCCGGTTGCGAGCGCGCCGCAGAGTGCGACGACGGGCAAAAGGTTCTTCGATGCCATGGGGTCTCCTTAGCTAATTTAGTGCGGCCTGTTCATGTTTTGTTTCTGGCTGTGTTTGATGTGCAGACCGAGGCCGGCGGTTCCCGCGCCTGCTGCTGCGGCGCCTGCTGCCAAGAGCCATCGTTTGTCGCCTGTCTGCGCCAACGGTTCCTCGCGGTCGCTGCGGTCGAGCTCCGAGAGGTCGACCGTCACTTGCGTGACGGCCTGCGCCTGTTCTTGCTGGGCAAAGGCCATGGCTGGCCCAAACGCTAGGATGCTGACGGCGGCGGCCAGGGCGACGGCCTTATGCCGTGTGCGCACCGGGCTCGACCGTCCAGGTGATCGTTGCAACCTGATCGCCTTCGCCGGTTACGCGGAAGATGTCGCGCGTGACGCGGGCGACGTTTCCGCTTGTCTTGAGCTTAATTTTGTCCGTGCCACCGGCAATGCCCTGGTAGCCCATGTCGAAGGCTGCATTCTTGGAAAGATCGAGGCCCGTTCCCTGCATTGCGGCGCTGGCGTTCTGGAGCGCGCCGTCGGGGCCGACCTTAAAGTCGATGGAGTTCTGCGCGGTTCCGGCCTTGGCGTCGGCGGCAATGGTCCAGGTGTTCATGGCGTCGATCTTCATGTTGGTGACATGGATGCCGTAGGCCGAATGATTGTCGATGGTGGTCGCGTCTTCTGAGGGGCCCTGAAGCGTGCCGTCGGCCTTGGCGACGAAGGGAATAACCGTCGGAACTTTGAACTCAACGTTGTCGATCTCGGTCCTGACCATTACCTTCGTGGTCCCAACGCGCCCGGCTGCCATAGCTGGCGTCGGGGCGGCGCCCATTGCGAGTGCGAGCGCGAGCCCTGCGCCCACGACGAGCGCTCTGGCTCCGTTCATGTTCCTGGTGATGTTCATGGTCGTTCCTTTCTATTCGCCGCGGGCTGTCCCCGCGATGATTGGACGAATGCTGGTGAATTGCGTGCGGTGCCGCGTCGGCCGGAAAGCTAGTTCTCGGCTTGCTCAACCCGTACCTTGACACGTGTCGGATTGCCGTGGCTGTCGAGGGTCTTGGCATCGAGTGCCTGGATCTCGATGTACGCCTCGCCTTCTTTGATGTCGCCGGCGGGGCACGTCTCGATTGTCTTGCCGGTCTCGACCACACCGGATTCGTACATGGTCTCGTCGTTTTGGATGACGCGGAATCGCTGGGGAAATTTATTGTCTTGGACGTTTTGCACGTTGACGCGCAGCTTGCCGTCCTCCTGCAGCTGAGCGACCGGTGCGACCGAAATCGTCATCATGTTGTCGCGGACGATGGCGTCGAGCTCATCTTGGATTTCCTGACGCGTTTTGCCCTCGGCCGTCGTAACCGAAGCGCCCGCCTCGGGTACGGGCTGCGACTGCCAAGCGTATAGTCCTACGGCGACAAGGGCACAGACGATGGCCAAGCAGGCAACGATGAGCTTCTTGCGACGACCCGGGCCTGCAAAGTGGGGTGGCTTCTTCGCGCTCATGCGGCATCCTTGGCGGTATAGATGCGCGCAAAGGTGGACGGGTTCGCTCCAAAGAGCATGTGAAGCATCAGGCGGCGTGAGTAGACAAGCTCGTCGAAGTCGGGAGGGAGCTCGATGTCGTGGATATGCGCGATGCGGTGGGCGAGCGCCGAGAACGACTCGGGGTCGCAGATCACATCGGTGGTAACGTGGTAGACCGTCGTATCGGGGAATGCCTCTTCGTCGAAAGGCAGGAGATGGGGATCGTCGTCGACTTCGATGGCGATGCCGTACTGGGGCCAGTAATATGCCATGGGAACCTCCCTGCTTCTGGGGCCAAAACTTCTGTCGGTTTTGGCTGTCGATGCCGACGGTATCAGCCACTACTTGACCAATTGCTGACCAAATGCTTGACGGATTGGTGTCTCCGCAGGTAAAAGGCGGCAAAAAATACTCCAACTTTTTTCAAGCGACAATCGCGCGGTCGGCGACGGCGGGGCCATATGTGTCAAAAGCATCGTCTGCCGAGGAAATCAAGCCGCTCGCCGAATTGCACGAACGTAAAAATCGCCAATTATGGAGACGGTCTCGAACACGTCGACGAAACGATGCGATAACATCTCCCTGCAAACACTGTAGTTAGCTAAAGGGGGAGTTCGCGTGTCTGCAACCATCAAACCCTTCACCGACGAGTTCGAAGAGTATGGTCGCGATGAGTCTCGCGCATCGGGCGAGGCCTCGAGCATCTCGTTTCCGACAACGGAAGACGAGGTCCGTGCCATTTTGGAAAAGCTCCATGCCGAGCGTGTCCCGGTAACGGTTCAGGGCGCCCGAACCGGCCTTGCCGCCGGTGCCGTGCCCCACGGCGGGCATATCCTCAATACTTCCCGTATGAATCGCTACTTGGGCCTTCGCCGCGATGAACAAGGCCAATTTCTGCTGCGCGTGGAGCCGGGCGTTGTGCTCTCGGAGCTGCGCAAGCAGCTGAGCAAGAAGGTGCTGCCGACTGCTGGTTGGGACCAGGCATCGCTTGAGGCCTACGAGGAGTTCCAAGAGGCCCCCGAGCAGTTCTTTCCCACCGATCCCACCGAGGCATCTGCCTGTCTGGGCGGCATGGCGGCATGTAACGCCTCTGGTGCCCGCAGCTACGCCTACGGTCCCATGCGCCCACATATCACGGGACTCCACGTCGCGCTGGCTGATGGCGATTTGCTTGAGCTTCAGCGCGGCGAGGCTTTTGCCCAGGGCCGCCACCTGTCGCTCGTGACGGCAGTGGGCCGTACGCTCGAGCTCGATCTTCCCGGCTATACCATGCCCAAGACAAAAAATGCCTCAGGCTATTTCGTTGCGGACGAAATGGACGCCATCGACCTCTTTATCGGTGCTTGCGGCACGCTCGGCGTTATCACCGAGCTCGAGATTGCCCTGCAGGCGGCGCCTGCGGTCGTTTGGGGTGTGAGCTGCTTTTTCGATAGCGAAGACAAGGCCGTGTCCTTTACCGATTCCGTGCGTCCCGTCCTGTCCCATGCGGCTGCCATCGAGTACTTCGACGCTGGCGCCCTGGATATTCTACGTCGCCAGCGCGAGCAGTCGACGGCGTTTGCCTCGCTGCCGGCGCTCGACAAAGAGGCCAAGGTCTGTGTGTACGTGGAGCTCGACTGCGATGACGAGGCCCAGGCGACCGAGGAACTGTACCACCTGGGATGGGTGCTCGAGTTTGCGGGTGGCCGCGACGATGCGACATGGGTCGCGCGCACCGAGGTTGATCGCGAGTGCCAGCGGTTCTTCCGCCATGCGGTCCCCGAGAGCGTCAATATGCTTATCGACGAGCGTCGCCGCACGGATCCCACCATCACCAAACTGGGTTCGGACATGTCGGTGCCCAATGCACGCCTTGCCGATGTCGTGGTCCTCTATCGCCGCACACTGGCCGAAAGCGGGCTTGAATCTGCTGCCTGGGGGCACATCGGTAACAACCATCTGCATGTGAACATCCTGCCGCGCGATGCGCAGGACTACCGTCGCGGTGGCGAGCTGTTTGCCCAGTGGGCTGCGGAGGTAACGGCTATGGGCGGTGCCGTTTCTGCCGAGCACGGCGTCGGCAAGATCAAGGCGGGCTTCTTAGAGACGATGTACGGTCACGAGGCCATGGTCGAGTCGGCGCGGCTCAAGCTCCAGCTCGATCCCGACGGGCAGCTGGGTCGCGGCAACCTGTTTTCGGAGAAGCTCTTGGATGAGCTTGTCCAGAAAGGGGGCGCGTGAAGATGAGCGATTTCCATATGGTGGTGTGCGTCAAGGCCGTGCCGGGCAGCACCGAGGTCAAGATGGACCCCAAGACCAATACCATCGTGCGCGATGGCAAGCAGGCGGTCATTAATCCCTTTGATGCGAGCGCTTTGGAATGCGCGCTGGCGCTGAAGGACGACTTTATCGGCTTTGGCATGGACGTGCGCGTAACGGTGGTGTCGATGGGCATCCCCGCGACCGAGTCGCTGCTGCGCGACTGCATCGCCCGCGGTGCCGACGACGCGCTGCTGCTGACCGATCGCGCCTTTGCAGGTGCCGATACCCTGGCGACCACCTACGCCCTCAAGTGCGGCATCGAGGCGCTCGACGAGGACTTCGACCTGCTCATCTGCGGCAAGATGGCGGTGGATGGCGATACGGCCCAGATTGGTCCCGAGCTTGCCGGTGCCTTTGAGATTCCCTGCGTGACCGACGTGAGCTGCGTGCAAAGCGCGGGCTTTACGACGTGTGACTCGCTGGCGCTCGTTCACGGATGCGATGCCGGCGAGGAGACGGTGTACCTTGAGATGCCGTGCGCGATGACGACTGCCAAGGAGATTGGCCAGTTGCGTATGCCGAGTATTGCCGGTATTCGCGCGGCGGAGGAGGCGGACGTGCGCGTGGTCAGTGCCGCCGACGTGAACGCCGACCCCGCGCGTTGCGGCCTTGCCGGGTCGCCGACACAGGTCGTGCGCTCGTTTGTGCCCGACCGTGACCAAACGTGCGAGACCGTTGAGGGGACGGCGTCCGAGCAGGCGGCAAAGCTTGCCAAGATTATCGAGGGGATGGCATAGATGGGCGGACTGATTATCGATAGCGAAGCCTGTATCGGCTGCGGTCGCTGCGTTCGCGCCTGTGCCTCGGGCGGCATCGTAGTGGAAGGCGAGCGACCCAGCCGATGCGCCCGCGTAACCGACGGCTGCATCCTATGCGGTGGGTGCGTCGACGCCTGCCCCGTCAACGCTATCTCGATCGAGCGTGACGAGGCCGCTGGTACGGTGGACCTTGATGCATATCGAGACATTTGGGTCTTCGTGCAGACTGACGAGCACGATGCCGTGGCTCCCGTGGCCTACGAGCTCATGGGCAAGGGGCGCGAGCTTGCCGATGCTCGCGGCTGCCGTCTGGTGGCACTGGTCGGCATAAGCCCCGAGGGCTCGCTTGGGGACCTGGAGCATCTGGTTTGCGCGGGCGCCGACGAAGTCCTGGCCTGTCGCGACGAGCGTCTGCGCCAAAACGATGCGGAGGTCTACGCCCGCTTGATCTGCGATTTGGTAGCCGAACGCAAACCCGAGGCCATCCTATATGGTGCGACCGCTTTTGGTCGCGAACTGGCACCTGGCGTTGCCGTGCGTTTGCAGACGGGTCTTACGGCCGACTGCACCGTGCTTTCGATGGATGCGGAGTCGGGCCTACTGCAGCAGACGCGCCCGGCGTTTGGCGGCAACTTGATGGCCACCATCATTTGCCCCAACCACCGTCCGCAGATGGCAACGGTTCGTCCCGGCATCTTTAAGGCGCCCGACTTCGACTACGGCCGTTCCGGCGCGATCACCCAGGTGATGCTTGCGGAAGACGTTAAGGCCCGTGTCGAGATCTCGATTCCCGCCGAGGAGTGGGGGCAGCAGGCTTCGATTGCCGATGCCGAGCGCCTTGTCGTGGTGGGTCGCGGCATTGGTTCCAAGAAAAACCTGCCGCTGATGCGAAGGCTCGCCGATGCCCTGGGTGCCGAGCTTGGTTGCACGCGTCCCGTCGTGGAGGCGGGTTGGCTGGAGAATCGCCACCAGATTGGCCAGACGGGCGTATCGGTTTCGCCCAGGCTTCTCGTGAGTATCGGTGTTTCGGGCGCCATCCAACATCTTGCCGGCATCGGTGGGACGGAGTGCATCATCGCCATCAACGAGGACCCGGATGCCCCCATTTTTGGTGCTGCCCAGTACAAGGTTGTCGGTGATGCCGTCGAGGTCGTCGAGGAGCTGCTGGCCCAGCTTGAGCGCTAGGCGCGCGCCAGCCAGTCGCGCATCTCGTCCTTTAGGCGGCTCCAAGTTGCCTGCGTGGCGGGGTCGGTAAAGGGCCGCGTAATGCCAAAGGGCGCGTCGAGCAGGCGGTGGATATCGCCCTGTTCGCGCGCCAGCGCGCGGCTTGCTGGATAGACGAGCTCAAACATAAAGCAGATAAGCCCCACCAAGAAGTCGGCGGGCTCATCGCGCTCATCGCGTGCGACGCAGCGGTGCTCGTCAAAGGCGGCAAGTGTCGGCGACGAGAAACGGCTGCCGAGAAACGTCTTCTCGTCCACCTTGAGGATAGTGTCGACGGTGCTGTCGGCGATGGTGCGCATAATGTCGATCTTGTCACCATCGCGCACGATATCGCAGAAGCTCCGCGTGCGCACGTCGAGCTGCGCGGGTAGGCGGAAATCGCTGTGATAGGCAATGCTCGCTCGGATGAGCCCATCTTCTGCCGGGTCATCGATAAAGTCGCGGATGCTCGTTACGGCGGGTGCATCGGCGGGATTCTCGCCAAAGAGGACCTCGATGCCCAGCGCCGCATGGCTCATGCTCTCGGCGTCCTTAAAGGTGTCCCAGCGTCGCAGCTGCTCAAAGCGGCCCATATCGTGTAGCAGGCCGCAAAGCCATGCCAGGTCAATATCTTCTGACGACCAGCCCTGCTCGCGCGCTACGGCATCGCATGCCTCGGCCACGTGGTACGTATGCTCGATTTTGAGCGCGATGCGTGGGTTGGTGGCGTCGTAGGCATCGGTGTAGCTTTTGAAGGCCGCGCGCGCCCGGTCTCGATCGATAACTGTCATAATGACTTCCTAAAAAGTTGTGTCTTTCGATCCGGTGGCAATTGTAGGTGAACTCGGTTGCTGCCGGATGATGATTCTGCCGTGTCGCTACATGCGGCTCGGAGACCTTGTCAGGATGAGAAACGTATGGTGCTCAAAATCGTTAGAACCGTCTGGCCAGTGATGCTTACCTATGTGGCAATAGGCGCGCCGTGCGGAATGATCATGGGGCAGACGGGAATGGAGCCCTGGATGGTCTTTGCTCTAAGCAGTACGTTTGTGACGGGCAGCGGCCAGTTTATGATCTGCAACCTGTGGCTGGCGGGTGTGCCTGCAGCATCGATCGTCGCGAGCGTTGCCGCCATCTCCTCGCGTTTTGCGCTTTACTCGGCATCGATCGCACCGCATCTGAGGGGTGCCTCGAAGCGTCAGACGCTGGCTGTTGCCGCGACACTTACCGAGGAGGCATATGGCATCTCGCTTGCCAAGTTGGTTGAAGGGGAGGATTGGGGCCCGCGCGAGTCCTTTGTGCTCAACGTGATCCTCATCGCAACATGGGGCGTTTCGTGTACGATGGGCGCCATCGTCGGCGCCGTTGTCGATGTTCCCACCGCCATTGCAGCCTTTGTCTGCACCTCGCTCTTTATCTGCCTGCTCTTTTCGCAGCGGTTGTCGCGCGGTAACGTTGTCGCGGCGGTTTCGGGCGCGGTGTCCGTCGCCGTATGCAAGTTCTTGGGCCTCGCGAATATTGCCGTGCCGGCAAGCGTCGTGGTAGGCATTGCCATTGCGCTGGCGTGCGATACTGTATTTGACGGAAGAGGTGCCCGCGATGCCCGCTAACGAGTTCTTGGTTCTGTGGCTATCGTCGTGGGCTGCTATCGCGTTCTTTCGCATCGCGCCGGCGTTCGCCTTGCGCGGGCGGACCCTGTCGCCCCGCATTACCGAGGCCCTGGGCTATATCCCGCCCGCTGCCTTTGCCGCGCTGGTCGCCAACGACTTGGTGAACCCCGGCGCGTTCGACGCGGGACTCTGGCCTGCCTTGGTTCCCTGGATTGCGGCCACCGGCGTCGTGGCGGTGGCAATCAAGACAAAGTCGATGTTGTGGTGCTGCGTTTCGGGCATCGTGTTCTATATCGTTTTGAGCCTCGTATAGGAGCAGGACGCGTTATCGTCCCGGCCTAACGAATCGAATTTCTCACCGAGGCGGTCTGCTTCTTCTGGTACCATGGTCAAACTTTACTGTAGCAAAGCGTGACGTGGGCTTTTGTTCTGCGTCAGCGGAAATGGGGGTTTCATGGCACAGGAAGCGACCGCCAGCGAGCAAAAGAAATTCAAGGTACCGCGCATCCCGGGCGACATCATGATCTATCCGATGATCGTCGGCCTTTTGCTCAATACCTTCTGCCCGCAGGTCTTTGAGGTCGGCGGCTTCTTTACGGCTGCCTGCCGCGGCGGCTCCAACACCATCGTTGCCGCGATCTTGCTGTTCGTGGGCGCCGGCATCAGCTTTAAGTCCACGCCGGGCGCCATCAAGACCGGCATCGTCGTGCTGATTCCTAAGCTTGTAGTGGCAGCCGCGCTGGGTCTGGGCGTCGCGTACTTCTTTAACGATAACTTCCTGGGCCTGAGCTCCGTGTCTATCATCGGCGGCATAACGTTTTGCAACATGGCGCTCTATACGGGCATCATGGGCGAGTTCGGCGATGAGTCCGAGCAGGGCGCTGTCGGTATCCTGTTCTTTACGGCCGGCCCCGCCGTCACGATGATCATCCTCGGTGTCTCGGGTCTCGCCAACATCCCCGTCGGCACCATCATCGGATCCATCCTGCCGCTTGTTATCGGCATGGTCCTGGGCAACTTGTTCCCGTTTATCAAGAATCTGCTGGTCCCCGGCGCCAATCCCGCGATCGCCGTTATCGGCTTTCAGCTCGGTGCGTCCATGAGCCTTTCGAGCTTTATCACCGGCGGTATTTCGGGCATCCTGCTGGGCCTCATCACGCTCTTTATCGTCGGTCCCATTACCTTTGCGTTCGAGCGCCTGTGCGGTGGTAACGGCAAGGCGGCCGTTGCCTGCTCCACTATCGCCGGCACGGCTATGACCACGCCGGTCGCCCTCGCCGAGGTCGCCCCGCGCTATGCCGAGCTTGCGCCCACTGCGTATGCGCAGATCGCCACTGCCGTCATCATCACGGCAATCATGGCTCCGATTCTGACCGGCTGGGTCGATAAGAAGTTCTGCCACGGCAAAGAGGATCTGTCGCCTGCCGGTGTCGAGGCCATCGAGGAGGCCGTCGCGACCGACATCGATGGCGAGTAATCGTCGACGCGAGTCAATCAAGCCGGCGTGCAATTCGCGCCGTTTGAGCGCCCGAACGAAAGCTGTCTTGCAGTGACGTTCGGGCGCTCTGCTATTATTCCCCTTACCCCTGCGGAGTAGGGGTGTTTATTGCCCAGACACGAATCGGGCGATTCTGACCACTTGGATATTGAAGGGATGGCGTCTAGTGGTTAAGGCACTCAAGATTGAGATATTCCTGCTATGCATGATTGTTCTTATCGGGCTTGCCGCGCGAAGTCGCCACTCCTTGTTCTCGAGTACCCAGCAGTTATTGTTTAGTACGCTCGGTTACACCTCTGCCGCGTACATGCTATTCGATATAATCTGGACGCTTTCGGACGGTGTGGGCGGCACGCTGGGCATTGCTGCCAACTGGATTTCCAACGCGGTTTCGTTTTCGCTCTTTGCCGCCGCGTGCCTCATTTGGTTTATCTATTCCGAGACGGTGCAGGGTTCTCGCCTTTTGACCGCGCGCTATAGGATGGCGTTTGTAACGCTGCCTGCGGTGCTGGTAGTCGTACTGGCGTTTACTAGCTACTGGACGCACGCCCTGTTCTATATCGATGCGCAGGGCGCGTATCGTCGCGGTTTTGTCTATATGATCCAGCCCATCGTCAGCTACTGCTACGTTATATATACGTCCCTGCATGCGTTTATACAATCTTGCAAGGTCGAGAGCCTACAAAAGAAGGCCATCTATCAAACCTTGGCATTTTTCGCCATTCCGGCCTTGGTGGCCGGTGTCTTTCAGGTCTTTTATTCGGGTCCCTGCCTTAGTGTCGGCATCATGTTAAGTATGTTGCAGCTCTACATTGTTTGTCAGGAGCAGCTGATCTCGACCGACCCGTTGACTGGCCTTAACAATCGCAACCGTTTTGAGACCTATATGCTGTCGCTGTTCTCGGGTGCTGACCAGGCCGATGATGTGTATCTGCTTATGATGGATGCCGACGGCTTTAAGCAAATTAACGACCGGTATGGACATGTTGAGGGCGATCATGCCCTCCAGGTCATATCTGCTACGCTCAAAGAGGTCTGCTCGGCGTCTGGTGGTTTTATCGCACGCTATGGTGGCGATGAGTTCGTGGTGCTTCAAAAGGCGACGGCGGAACAGGACATCATAGACCTGTGTTCGGCGATTAACGACGAGCTCGCTCGTGCCGAGGTGCCGTATGCATTGCGGATGTCCATCGGTTACGCGCGGGTCGGCGATAGTGTTGATACCTGGCAAGACTTACTTCGCGCTGCCGATGCGGAGCTCTACCGCGTCAAGGCCGAGAAAAAGAAAGCCGGCGTCCAGATACGCTAGGAAAAGGGGTGCACGCTTGCGTGCGTGGCGGCCCTCAGCTCACCGATGTACTCCATTAAGCTAAAGTACATGAATCCCCTCTGCTAAATAAGGGCAGTTCGTTAAGCTTTTTTGGGTTTGTTGACGATGATGATGCCGCTGCAGACCAACAGCAGGGCAACGATGACGGTAACGGGGCTCGTGCCAGCACCCTCGCCGAGCAGCAGCGCGCTCAGCAGCACACCAAAGACGGGGTTCATAAACCCAAAGACCGAGACGCGGCTGACGGGGTTGACGGCAAGCAGGCGCGACCACAGCGAGTAGGCGACCGCGGAGATAAGCGCCATGTAGATGATGAGCGCGATGGCGGGGGCAATCGCCGTGGGGGAGAGCGCGCCACCCATCATAAAGCCGATGGCGGTGAGGACCAGGCCGCCGACCAAGAACTGCCACCCGGCAAGCAAGACGCCGTCGTGCTCGCGCGAGAAGATGCCGATCAGGCAGGTCGAAAGGGCGCCCGCGACGGTGGAGGCCAGGATGAAGCCCTCGCCGTCGAGCGTAAAGCCAAAGGTGCCGTCCGCGCCCGAAAGGTTGACGAGCGCGACGCCGGCAAAGCCCAGTACGCAGCCGAGCACCTTGGCCACATCGAGCTTTTCGGTGCGAAACGCCAGGACGGCAAAGAGGATAGCCAAGAAGTTGGCGCTGGCCTCGATGATGGAGCTTGACATAGCGCTTGCACGGGAGAGACCAAGGTAGAAAAAGAAGTACTGGCCGATGGTCTGGAAGAGCGACAAGATGCAGATGGGCTTGATATCACGCGCTTGCGGAACGAGCGGTCGGCGCTGGGCCACGCTCATGCCAACAATGACCAGCATGCCGGCAAGGGTGAAGCGCAGACTCGCGAAGAGCAGCTGCGAGGCGCTGTCGTGCGCGGGAATGCCAAAGAGGCCGTAGCCGATCTTGATGCAGGGGAAGGCAGAGCCCCAGAGCGCGCAGCAAACGAGACAGCCCAGGATGAGTCCGGGCAGGGTGGCGAGATACGGCTTGCGGCTTTTCATGATGTCCTTTCTACATGCGCGAAGCAAAAAAGAACCCGCCACCGGATGCGTCGGTGGCGGGTGTTGTTACCCGAGGGGATTGTACCCGATGGGAACGTATTAAGCGAAGTAGGCTACGCCGCTCTCAAAGATCGGCATGAACTTGTCGCCGGGGACATGCTCGGGCACGTTGCGGTACAGGTTGTCGCCGCGACGCTCGGCATGGCCCATCTTGCCTAGGACGCGGCCGTCGGGGCTCGTGATGCCCTCAATGGCGAGTGCGGAGCCGTTGGGGTTGACGGAAAGATCCATGCTGGGCTTGCCGTCCTCGCCCACGTACTGCGTGGCGACCTGGCCGTTGGCGATCAGCTGGGCGAGTACTTCGTCATTGGCGACAAAGCGGCCCTCGCCGTGGCTGATGGCGACGGTGTAGGGGTCGTCCAGGCTGCACTGCGACAGCCATGGGGACAGGTTGGACGAGATGCGGGTGCGCACCAGGCGGCTCTGATGGCGACCGATGGTGTTGAACGTCAGCGTGGGCGCATCGGGCGTGGCGTCGACGATGTCACCGTAGGGCACCAGGCCGAGCTTGACCAGAGCCTGGAAGCCGTTGCAGATGCCCAGCATCAGGCCGTCGCGGGCCTTGAGCAGGTCGCGGACCGCCTCGGTGACCTCGGGAGCACGGAAGAACGCCGTGATGAACTTGGCAGAGCCGTCGGGCTCGTCGCCGCCCGAGAAGCCGCCGGGGATCATGACGATCTGGCTTGCACGGATGCGGCGGGCAAGCTCGTGGGTGCTCTCGGCGACGGCCTCGGGCGTGAGGTTGTTGATCACGAAGGTGTCGGCCTCGGCACCGGCGGCACGGAAGGCGCGGGCGCTGTCGTACTCGCAGTTGTTGCCGGGGAACACGGGGATGATCACGCGCGGGCGGGCGATCTTGGCGCCGCCGTACACGTGGATATCCTTGGCGCGGAAGTCGATGGTCTCGACCTCGGGGGTCTCGCCGGCGCTGCGGTAGGCGAAGACGCCCTCGATGCCGCTCTCCCAGGCCTCCTGGA
>DBFCNY010000202.1:0-8939 GCA_048298285.1 Collinsella sp. | reverse complement strand
CCGCGCTGTTGTAGGTTCGAGTCCTACCCGGGGAGCCAGGTTATAAAACCCGTCGCTTATGCGGCGGGTTTTTTCATGCCGCGATCGCCGTTCGCGAACGTTACCGTATCAACATTTCGTGTCGAGGATGTAATCCCGAGGCCCGCCACCTCAACATGGCGCGGTCGTTGTAGAATAGTGCAATGATTGCTCCCACGACATGGTGCCGCGAGCACCAAGAAAAGGAGATTCTTGTGTCTGAGACCATTAACGGCAGCCTGAGCGTCTCGAACGACGTTATTGCCGATATTGCCGGTTATGCCGCGATGACGTGCTATGGCGTTGTCGGTATGGCTGAGCAGCTCCAGGGCGCCGAGAGCGTGCGCCTGCTTGCCGGTCAGCGCCTCCGCAAGGGCGTGCTTGTCTCCGCCGACGAGAACGGCCTTACGGTCGATCTTCACGTCGTGCTCGAGAACGGCGTCAACATGAAGTCCGTCTGCCACAATCTTTCGAGCTCCGTTGCCTTCACTCTGCAGGAGATCGCCCAGATCGATCCCGCCAGCCTTAAGATCGGCATCCATATCGACGCGCTCAAGAGCCGTCTGAACTAGCATCCGAAAACGGAGATTCAAATACCCATGATTGCAAAGACCATTCGCACCTGTTTTCCGATCGCTGCGGCTGCCGTTTCCGACAAGGCCGAGGAGATCAACAAGCTCAACGTCTTCCCCGTACCCGATGGCGATACCGGCACCAACATGTCGCTCACGCTCGCCTCGGTGACCAAGGAGCTTTCTGCCCTTCCCGCCGATGCTGACATGGAGGCCATCGCCGGCGCCATCACCCACGGCTCCCTCATGGGCGCCCGCGGTAACTCCGGTGTTATTACCTCGCAGATTCTTCGCGGCGTGGCCGAGGGCCTTGTCTCTGCCGACGAGCCCATTACGTCCGCCAACATCGCCTTCGCCTTCCGTCGCGCCGTCAAGGTCGCCTTCCAAGCTGTCCGCAAGCCCATCGAGGGCACGATTCTTACGGTCCTGCGCGATGTCTCGACCAAGGCCGACGAGTGCGAGAAGAAGAAGTTCTCGGCCGAGGACGCGCTCGACGCCATCGTCGTCGAGGCATATCAGTCCGTCGCTCGCACGCCCGACCTGCTGCCCGTTCTGAAGGAGAATGGCGTGGTTGACTCCGGCGCCTTCGGCTTTGCCATCTTCCTGGAGAACTTTGTTGCCGCTGCGCTCGGCCGTAGCACCGTTGTCGAGGATTTCTCCGCCACGTTTGATTCTGCCGGCTCTGCCCGCGATGCGGCCCTCGGTCGCGTTGAGATCGAGGCCAACGATGACTGGGAGGGCTCGGAGTTCCGCTACTGCAACGAGTTCCTCTTTAAGGCCGACGCCCCGTTTGACGAGGACGAGTGCCTTAAGTTCCTGGGCTCCATGGGCGACTGTGAGCTGCTCGTGGGCGCCTACCCCGACTACAAGATCCACGTGCACTCCAACACCCCCAACCTGGTGCTCGAGCACATGCTGCAGCTCGGTCAGATCTATGAGGTCTTTATCCACAACATGGAGATGGAGGCCCACGACCGTACCGCTAAGATTCACGAGGACCAGGAAAAGGCCGCCGAGCCCGCCAAGGCGCTGGGCTTTGTCGCCGTTGCCGCCGGTTCTGGCGAGGCCGACATCCTCAAGTCCCTCGGCGTCGACGTGATCGTGTCGGGTGGCCAGACCATGAACCCCTCGACTGCAGACCTGCTGGGCGCGGTGGACCAGGTCAACGCGACCTCAGTCATCATTCTGCCCAACAACGGTAACATCCGCATGGCTGCCGAGGCTGCCGCTTCTGCCTGCACTGACAAGAAGGTTGCCGTCGTTCCCACCAAGACCGTTCCGCAGGCCTTCTCCGCGCTGTTCGCGGTCCTGCCCGATTCCGAGCTCGAGGATGCCGTTGCCGCTATGGTCGACGCCATCAGCGAGGTCCGCGATGGCGAGGTCACCCGCGCCGTGCGCGACTCCAGCGCCTCTGACGGTTCTCCGATTCACTCCGGTGATGTCATGGGCATCATTGCCGGCTCCATCGACGTGGTCGGTTCCGACGTGAAGCAGGTCACGCTCGACTGCATCAACCGCATGCAGGAGGAAGAGGAGGGCGACGCGCTGACGATTCTGGCCGGCGAGGAGCTGTCCGATGAGGCCTTCCAGGAGATCGTCGACGCTATCGAGGAGGCTCAGCCCGATCTGGAGATTGACGCCCATCGTGGCGAGCAGCCGCTCTATCCCGTGATCTTCTCGATCGAGTAGGCAACTGCCCATGTCCGAGCTGTGCTCCGTGCCGCGCGTCTCGGAGCGCTTTGCCCAGAGCAATGCGCTCGACGAGGATATCGCGCGACTCAAATATGTTTCGGGTAAACGTGAGGAGGCCCTTCGCCGTCTGGGAATTCGGACGGTGGGGGACCTCCTTCTCCATATCCCTCATCGATACCTCGACTTTACCCGTTCTTGGTCTATCGAGATGGCGCCCATCGGTACCGTGTGCACCATCATCGCCACGGTCGACCGTATCGTCCAAAAGCAGCCGCGTCCGCGCATGCAGGTGACTGAGGTCTCACTTGTTGACGAGGCGGGCGTGCTGCAGGTCGCCTTTTTCCGCCAGCCCTGGATTGCCCAGCAGCTTAAGCAGGGCGACCGCTTGGCCGTGATGGGCAAGGTCGAGTTTGCCTATGGCTTTAAGCAGATGGCCTCGCCGCATTTTGAAAAGCTCGAGGATGGGCGCGCCGCCGGCACCATTTTGCCAGTTCACTACGTAAGTGACGGCGTGAGCCAGGCGTGGATGCGCCGTATCGTAAGCGGCGCGCTCGAGGTTGTCGGCAACCCCTTCGATCCGATTCCCGCGCCGCTGCGCGCAAAGCGGAAGCTCATGAGCAATGCCCGCGCGTTGCGTTCGATCCACTTTCCCTCGAGCATGGCTGAGCGCGACATCGCACGCCGGCGTCTTGCCTACGAGGAGTGCCTCTACCTGCAGCTGGCGCTGCGCCTGCGCAACGATGGCGGCCTAGTCGATGTGGTGCCCTATGCCCACACCGCGGGCGAGCACCTGGCCGCACTCAAGCAAGCCCTGCCGTTTTCGCTGAGCGAAGAGCAGGAGGCCGCGTTCCAAGACATCCTGCATGATATGTGCGATGGCGGGCGCGTGATGAACCGCCTGCTGCTGGGCGATGTCGGTACCGGTAAGACCGCCGTTGCCGCCTGCGCGCTGGCTGTGGCTGCCGATAGCGGTACGCAGGCCTGCGTTATGGCGCCCACGGGCGTTCTGGCGCGCCAATATGCCGATAAGACCGGCCCTCTGCTCTCGCAGGCCGGCATGTCCTGGGCGCTTCTGACGGGTGCCACGCCGGCCGCAGAGCGCGAGCGGATCCATGCCCAGCTGGAATCGGGCGAGCTTGATGTGCTCTTTGGCACCCATGCGGTGCTTTCGGATAACGTTGCGTTCAAGCATCTGTCGCTTGTCGTCATCGACGAGCAGCACCGGTTTGGCGTCGGCCAACGCAACGCCCTACGCGCGAAGGGCCCCGGTGCCGATCTGCTCGTTATGACGGCAACGCCCATCCCACGTACGCTGGCGCTTTCGGTCTACGGCGATCTGGACACGAGTATCATCCGCCATCGGCCCGTCCCTGGCGCTGGCGTGACGACACGCGTGCTCACCGAGTCGAGCCGCGACCTCGCCTATGGCGCCATCCGCGAGGCGCATGAAAAGGGTCAGCAGGCCTACGTGATCTGCCCCCTCGTGGAGCCGAGTGACTCGGCCGATGAGCTGGAGGACGTGCCCGGTATCGCCCGCGACGACGAGGGCCGCGTGACGGTCCCCGTGCCGCTGCACGATACGGCGACCGAGCTCGATCGCTTGCGTCTGGCGTTGCCTGGTCTTGCCATCGAGCGCCTTCACGGCCGTATGCCAGCGGGGGAGAAGGACCAGGTTATCGATGCCTTCAAGCGTGGCGAGATCGACGTGCTCGTCTCGACTACGGTGGTCGAGGTGGGCGTCGACGTGCCTAACGCCACCGTCATGGTCATCGAGAACGGTGAGCGCTTTGGTCTGGCGGCCCTGCACCAGTTGCGCGGCCGTGTGGGCCGCGGCAGCGTGTCGGGCACCTGCCTGGTCATGACGCACTCCAAGGGCAATGGCGGCGCCTCGGCGGCACAAGACCGTCTACAGTCGCTCGAAAAGACCTCGGATGGTTTTACGCTTGCCCAGATGGACCTGCGTCTGCGTCACGAGGGCGAAATCCTGGGGTACCGTCAGCACGGTGGCGTGACCTTGCGCTTTGTGGACCTGGATGCCGATGAGGACCTTATCGAATGGGCCCATTTGGACGCGGTCGAGCTCTTGCGGTATGCTTGCAACCTTGACTCTGTGGCGACGCGTCCCTTGCGCGAGGCGGTCGCCATGCGATATCGACACATTTTTAAGGAGGTCAGCGGAGGATGAGAATCATCGGCGGCGAATGGCGCGGTCGTAAGATCGAGGAGCCCCGTGGTCGCGATGTCACCCGCCCCACGACTGATCGCGTGCGCGAGGCGTGCGCATCTATGGTCATGTCGGCATTCGATTTCGATTTGGACGAGGTTCGTGTGCTGGACGCCTTTGGCGGCTCCGGTGCCTTAGGGTTAGAGATGCTCTCTCGTGGGGCCCGCTCGCTCACGACGTTTGAGATCGATCGCAACGCCGCGCGGCTCATTACCAAGAATATCGAGTCGCTCTGCCGTGACCGTGCGCGTTGGCGTGTGGTCACGGGCGACATGCTGGCAAGTGCCTCGCGCGGTCGTGTACCGGGCGGCCCCTTTGATTTGGTCCTGCTCGACCCGCCCTATGCTTTTGGTGCCGAGCCGGTCGAGGAAATGCTGCAGAACCTGGCTCAGCAGGGTCTGCTTGCGCCTGGCGCTTATGCCCTGTTTGAGCATGCCTCCGCCGATGCGGGCGCGCATCCGGCAGGCTTTGAGACTGTACGTGAGAAGCGCTACGGCATTACCTCGGTCGACCTGCTCCGTTGGGTCGGCGATGACGACGGTGGGGGCGACAGCGCCGGCGCAGATGCCGACAACAACGATGCCACGACGTTTCAGGAGGACGCCCATGAATGACACCATCAACCGCGTGATCGTCCCGGGCACCTTCGATCCCATCACGTTTGGCCATATCGATGTGATTCGCCGCGCCCGCCGCATCTTTCCCAGCGTGATCGTCGCTGTTGCCGAGTCGCAGGGTAAAAACGGCGTGGGCACCACGTTTATGCTCGATGAGCGCGTGGCGCTGGCCCGCGAGGCGCTCGGTGATATCGACGGCGTCGAGGTCCTGCCCTTTACCGGCCTCTTGGTCGACTTCGCTCGCGAGCAGGGGGCGGGGGCCGTGGTCAAGGGCCTGCGCGCCATGACCGACTTTGAATATGAGCTGCAGCAGGCCGACCTTAACTATCGCCTGGATAGCGAGCTGGAGTCCATCTTTGTCATGAGTGCGCCGCAGTACGGCTATATCTCGAGCTCGGTTGTTCGCCAGATCGCCTCGCTCGGCAGCGATGTATCGACGTTTGTCCCGTCCAACGTGGTCGAAGCGCTCAAACACCGCTTTTCGTGACGTTTCTTATTGCCTGGTGGCATGTGGTAAACTAGCACGATGATATGTTACCTATGAAAGGAGACCGGATGCCGGGCGAGAATTTTCCTGGCGATAGGATCGTCAGCTTGGTCGATGAGCTCGAAGGGCTGATCGAGGAAGCCAAGCCGCCTTTCGGCAAGAACGCTCAGTTCAAGGTCATCGACGCCGACGTGTTCTTCAACATCCTCGACGAGATCCGCATGAGCTATCCCGAGGAGTGGCAGAAGTCCCGCCGTATCCTTAAGGAGCGCGAGGAGCTTATGGCTTCCGCCGCCGCTCAGGCCGATTCCATCATCGCTGACGCTCAGCAGCAGGCCCTCACCATTGCCGGTGAGCAGGAGATCGTCCGCCTTGCGCAGCAGCAGGCCGACGACATCCGCGATCGTGCCCAGCAGTACGAGCGCGAGACGCGTTATGCTGCCGAGGACTACGCAGAGCAGGTCTTTACGCACCTGGAGGAGAACCTCAAGAGCCTGACCGGCACCGTTACCCGTTGCCGTCAGCAGCTCAACGAGGGTGCCGCCCAACAGAATGGTCAGTGGTAATGGCTGAGTTCCCGAGCGTTACCGTCGATCTTTCCGAGCAGCTCGAGTTTCCTGGAGATTCGTATCCGCTGACCGGTAAGGTCGATGTCGCCACCTACACGGTGGGCGAGAAGGAGTACCAGCTTCAGGACGGCATCGACTACGACGTTGTCTTTACCAATGCCGGTACCGGTGTCTTGCTCACGGGCATGGTCCGCGCGCACGCCACCGGCGAGTGCGACCGTTGCCTGGAACCTGCCTCGTTTGATATCGCCGGCGAGATCGAGGAGTTCTACCTCTTTGAGGAGCCCGAGGATCCCGAGGCCTACGAAGACGGCTACGAGCTCCTGGGCGAGGATCACATCGTCGATCTGGGTGAGCCCATCAATGACGCGGTCGTTATGGACACGCCGTTTGTGGTGCTCTGCAAGCCCGATTGCCGTGGTCTGTGCCCCACATGCGGTTGCAATCTCAACGTCGAGCAATGCGATTGCGCCGCCCAGGCAGAGGCAGAATGGGCCGCTGCCACGGAAAATCCATTTGCAGCATTGAAGAATCTCAAGCTTGATGAGTAAAACTGTGGTAGTATCGCTACTTGCGCGTAATCGCCACACTGGATAGTTCATAAGGAAGGTCACTATGCCCGTACCTAAACAAAAGCAGGGTCGTATCCGCACTCACACCCGTCGTTCCGCCAACATGAAGATCTCGGCTGCGGCTCAGTCCACGTGCCCCCGTTGCGGCGCTGTCAAGCTTCCGCACCACGTGTGCCCCAGCTGCGGTTTCTACAAGGACCGCGAGGTTATCGTTACCGAGTAACGGTATACTCTGGATGCGATGCCGTTCCAAATGGAACCACAATGGCCGGCTCAATGAGTCGGCCATTTTTGTATAAGGAGCATGTATATGAGTAACGTTCGCGTTTGTGTAGACGTTGTGGGCGGAGACGAGAAACCTCAGGTTGTTCTCGATGGTATCGAGGCTGCACTTGCCGCCGATCCCGATATCGAGGTCTTGGCAGCTGGTCCCGCCGAAATCGTCAATCCCTTTGCAGCTTCCCATGCACGTGTTGAGGCCCTTGAGGCGCCTGACGTTATCGCCATGGATGACGATCCCATTCGCGCCGTGATGACCAAGCGTAAGTCGTCGATCGTGCTTTCTTGCCGCGCCATTAAGAAGGGCAACGCGGATGCGTTCTTCTCCGCCGGCTCCACCGGTGCCACGACCGCCGCCGCCACCGCCTATGTGACGCCGTTTAGGTATCAGGCCGAAGGCAAGAAGCAGCCGGTGCGCCCCTGTCTGACCAATGCGCTGCCCAATCGCGCCGGCGGTCTGACGGTGCTGTGCGACATGGGTGCCAACCCCGATGTGGAGGTCGATGACATGGTGCGTTTTGCCCAGATGGGTAGCGCCTATGCCCGCGTCGTCCTGGGCATCGAGCATCCTCGCGTGGGCCTGCTTGCCAATGGCACCGAGGATGAGAAGGGCTCCAACTTTACCAAGGCCTGTTTCCCTGCTATGAAGGCCGCCGTTCCCGGCTTTGTTGGTAACTGCGAGGGCACCGACCTCACCTCAGGTAACTTCGATGTCGTCGTTGCCGATGGCATGTCGGGTAATATCGCTCTCAAAGCTACCGAGGGCGCTGCCAAGTTTTTGCTGCAGGAGCTCAAGGGCGCCTTTATGGCCTCGCTCGGCACCAAGATCGCCGCGCTGCTCATCAAAAAGCAGATGCGCGAGATTAAGGCCAAGCTCTCTGGCGACGCCAAGGGCGGCGCGATTCTTCTGGGCCTGCGCGGTGTGGTCCTGATCGGCCATGGCGCCACCTCGGTCGAGGCTGTCAAAAACGGTACGCTCGCGGCGGCCGAAGCCGTGCGCGCCGGGCTGGTCGAGAATGTCGCCAACTCTATGGACAGTATCGTTTTGTAAGAGCGAGTTAGAGCGCTGTTATGTGCTTCGCGGCGCACGTCGTGGGGTAGAATCAGAACCGTGTCTTGGTACCGCCCGGGCGGTACCATTCTTTTGGTATTCATGTACTATGAGAGGAAGCGCTATGGACCGCTCCGAAATCTTCGACAAGATCGCCGAGGTCGCTGCTGACGTTCTGGGCGTCGATGTTGCCGAAATTAGCGAGGAGACCACCTTTGACGACCTCGATGCCAACTCGCTCGAGCGCCTGCAGCTGGTTACGGCTATCGAGGACGAGTTCAACCTCGAGATCGATGACGAGACCCTGCTCTCGCTCAACTCTGTCGCCGACGCCGTCGACGCTATCGAAGCTGCCAAGGAGGCCTAAGTCTTGGCTTTATCCGAACGACTTACGCGCGCCCAGGAAATCCTGGGCCACGAGTTCAACAATAAGGTGCTGCTGCGCGCGGCCCTTACGCATCCCTCGGCAGTCGAGGGCCAGCCGGTTTCTGCCAGCTATGAGCGCCTTGAGTTCTTGGGCGATTCCATTTTGGGCGCTGTGGTCGCACGCTCCCTGTTTGAGTCCTATCCCGAGTTTGACGAGGGCAAGCTCACTCGCTTGAAGGTGTCGCTCGTCTCGGGCGCCACGCTATCCGAGGTTTCTCACGAGTTGGGCATCGACGACATCATTATCTTTGGTGCCTCCGAGACCGGTACCGGTGCGCGCGGCCTGCATTCGGCCCTCGAGAACGTCTATGAGTCGCTCGTGGGCGCGCTGTACCTGGATGCCGGCTGGGACGTTGCGGCGGAGTTCATTCACCGTACGCTTAAGCCGCATTTGGCTTCCGAGCGTGCCGAGCATCCTGCGAACCCCAAGTC
>DBFCNY010000201.1:0-2222 GCA_048298285.1 Collinsella sp. | reverse complement strand
CTGCTGTACTCCACGGGTACGCGCAATATGGAGAAGATGGGCGGCCTGTTCCGTCGTATGCCGGCAACGGCCATCTGCTTCCTTGTTGGCGCGCTTGCCATCTCGGCCATCCCGCCCTTCAACGGCTTTGTGTCCGAGTGGTTTACCTACCAGTCGCTGTTTAACGCCGCCATGCAGGGCGACAAGGCCGTCATGATCGTGGCCGTGTTCGCTGCCGTCGCGCTTGCCATTACCGGCGCGCTGGCCGTCACGTGCTTCGTCAAGGCCTATGGCGTCTCCTTTGCCTCCGCGCCCCGCTCCGAGGCCGCGGCCAATGCCAAGGAGGTTCCCGCCCCCATGGTGTTTGCGCAGGGCCTGCTCGCGGCCATCTGCGTCGTGCTGGGCATCGGCGCTCCCGTGATCGCGCCCGTGCTGGTCGATGTCGCCGCGTCCGTGCTGCATCCGTACGGTGGAGTGTTTGCCGCCGAGGGCATGGAGCTCATGAACCAGTACTCCGGCGCCGCCACCTCCACGCCCGCGATCGCCATTGCGCTCGTGGTGCTCGTCGGCCTTGCCTGCGGTTATCGCAAGCTCAAGACCGTCGGCAAGGTGCAGAAGTCCCAGCCGTGGGCATGCGGCTATGCTCCCAACGAGCATATGCCCGTCGTGGCCACGACCTTTGCCTCCGAGGTGTCCTGGTTTATGCAGCCGCTCTACACGCTGCGCGACCGCTGCACGGCCGTCTGCTGGTCCATCGCGCACTTCTTCCAGAAGCTCACCGGTGTGGCCGAGGCTGTGGAACCCGTACCCGACAAGGTTCTCGTCGATGCCCCGCATAAGGGTGTCGAGAAGCTCGCCGACCTCGCGACTAAGCTCGAGGGCGGCAACTACAGCATCTATATCTGCTACATCGTCGCGGCACTCGTGGTATTCCTCGTGCTCGCCGTGCAAATGGGTTAAGGAGGGGAGAGCATGAACAACATCGTACTTGCCGTTCTGCAGGGCGTGGTCGTCATGGCCGTCGCACCGTTCTTCTCCGGTCTCGGTCGCGTTATCCGCGCCAAGATGCACAACCGTCGCGGCCCCAGCATCATGCAGGACTATCGCGACCTGGCCAAGCTCTTTGCGCGCCCCGAGTCCCAGAGCGAGGATGCGAGCTTTGCGCTGCGCATTATGCCGCCGCTGTTCTTCGCCGTCGCCTTTATGCTCGCGATGGGTCTGCCGCTCTTTACAGCACAAAGCCCCATCCCGGTCTTTGGTGACGCCATCACCATCATGTACAGCCTGGCGCTCGCCCGCTTCTTCTTCGCCCTCTGCGGTGTGGATTCGTCCAACGCCTACGCCGGTATCGGCGGCGTTCGCGAGCTGCTCATGAGCGTGCTCATCGAGCCGTCCATGCTGCTGGCGCTGTTTGCCGCCGCCCTGGTTTGCGGCTCCACCGACATCGCCACCATGGGTCAGCACATCATGACGGGCGCCATCGACGCGCCGGTCGCCGTGATCCTTGCCGGTATCGCCTTTGCGATTGCCTGCTACATGGAACTCGGCAAGCTGCCGTTTGATCAGGCCGAGGCCGAGCAAGAGCTTCAGGAAGGTCCGCTCGCCGAGCTTTCCGGCCCGTCGCTCGCCATGGCCAAGCTCGCCATGTCCATGAAGCAGGTCCTGGTCGTCGCTTGGTTCTGCGCGATCTTCGTCCCCTGGGGCGAGCCCGCGACCGTGGGCGCTGCCGCCGTTCTGGGCGCGGTCATCTTCCTGGTGAAGTGCCTGATCGACTTTGTCGTGTGCGGCGTGATCGAGAACTCTTGCTCGCGTTCGCGTTTTAAGGTGCTTGGCAATCAGACCTGGGCTGTCGTGGGCATCGCCGTTCTGGCGTTTGTCTTCGTGGTCGTCGGCGTGTAGGAGAAGGGAGAAACAATGTCATTTGCAGTCAGTCTGTCCCTTCTCGGCTTGGTCGCTATCGCGGCCCCGATGGTGGCCTCGGTGCTCGTCGCCCTGTTCCCCCGTCCGTACGCCAAGTGGTTCAGCGTTTTGGGTGCCGCCGTCTCGACGGCCTGCACCATCGCCCTCGCCGCGAATTTCGCTGGCGCCGGCATGCCCGACACGCAGGTCCCCCTGATCTCGTTTGGGCAGACCCTCGTCATGGGATTCACCTTCGATCGCATGAGCACGCTGCTCGCGCCCGCCTTTGTGGGTATCGGCCTGCTTGTCGTGATCTATTCGATTCCCTATATGAGCGAGAATAA
>DBFCNY010000200.1:0-9799 GCA_048298285.1 Collinsella sp. | reverse complement strand
ACGGAGGCGCGGGTGCGCTCGTCGGTGGCGGAAAGCGCGGCGTCCTCCAGTTTGGCGCGGATGAACAGGTCCTCGGCGGCGTTTTGGTCAAGGCCGCGGCAGGCGAGGTAGAAAAGCTGCTCGTCGCGGACGTGACCGATGGTGGCGCCGTGGTTGCCGGCGACGTCGTCCTCGTCGCAAAGAATGACGGGAATGGTCTTGTTGTCGACGCCCTTGTTGGCCAAAAGCACCGTCTCGCGCTCGGTGCCGGTTGCACCCTTGCAGCCGTGTACGAGGTCGATGGTGCCACGGTAGACCTTCTTGGACGTGCCGGTCAGCACGCCGTTGGCGTCGATCTCGCACTCGGTCTTGCGACCGCGGTGGCGCAGCTCGTAGTTAAAGTCGCGCACCTGCTCTCGGGCGCCCAGGTAGTCAGTATCGATGGTGACCTTGGCGGTATCGCCTAGCAGGTCGCCGGCAAGGCCGGTGGCGCTGGCGCCAGCGCCCAGGACGGTGTGCTGCACGTTGACGCGCGCGCCCTCGTCCAGGAACAGGCCGGTGTCGTCGAGTGCGATCCAGCTATCGTCGAGCGTCTGCGTGCAGGCCACGTTGACGGTGGCGTACTCGTGGGCGCACACGCGCAGCACGGATCCCACGACGCCCTCGCCGGCAACGGGGGAGTCCAGGGCAATAAGCAGATCGAGCGTCGACTGGGGACGGGCGACGACGTCGATGGCGGCGATGGCCGCGGCGGCATCGACACCGCTCACACGTACGGTAACCGTGGCGTGCTTGTATGCGGGCACATCGATGACGACGCGCTTGGTGGCGTGGTCGGCCAGGTAGGTGTAGGCAGCCTCGCCCATGCCAGTCTCGAAGGCCTCAGCGGGGGAGAGCTCCTCCTCCAGCTTAATGGCACCGGCCTGGTAGACGGAGGTGGCGGGCACGTCGAGCTCGGTCTCGGGCGTGATGCGGGCGCGGTCGGCGGCATCGCCGGGCGCGGAGGCGCGGCGCTCGGGGAAGCGCTCGGCGATGGCGTCCATGGCGGCGTCGAACGCGTCTGCCACGCCAGCAAACTGCTCGTCCAAGCCCTCAACCTTAACGGTCTCGGCGGGAGCGGCGGCAAGCTCGTCAGAGAGCTCGAGCTTGGTCTGATTCATCTTCAGCCAGCCCCAAGTGGCGGCCGGCATCGCGTTGACCTGCTCAAGGGTGGTAGCAGCGGTGTTAGTGGTCTGTTTCATTATCCGATCGCTCCTTCCATCTCGAGCTTGATCAGGTTGTTCATCTCGACGGCGTACTCCAGCGGCAGCTCCTTGGAGACCGGGTTGGCAAAGCCGTTGACGATCATGGTACGGGCCTCTTCCTCCGAGATACCGCGGCTCATCAGGTAGAACACCTTGTCGTCGCCGATACGTCCGATGGTGGCCTCGTGGCCGATGTCGACGTTCTTGGCGCGGATGTCCATGGCTGGAATAGTGTCGGAGCGGCTTTGGTCGTCGAGCATCAGCGACTGGCAGCTCACGGTTGCCTTGGAGCCCTCGGCCTTAGGCGTGGCCACGATGGAGCTGCGGAAGGTCTGGATACCGCCGCTCTTAGAGATGCCCTTGGTCTCGACGGTTGCCGAGGTATCGGGTGCGTTGAGCACGACCTTGCAGCCGGTGTCGAGGTTTTGACCGGCGCCGGCAAAGGTGATGCCGGTAAAGCTCGAGCGGGCGCGGCGGCCGTTGAGCACGCTCATGGGGTAGAGGTAGCCCACGTGGCTGCCGAAGGAGCCACTGATCCACTCGATGTCGCCGTCCTCGTCCACGCGCGCGCGCTTGGTGTTGAGGTTGTACATGTTCTTGGACCAGTTCTCGATGGTCGAGTAGCGCAGGTGCGCACGCTTGCCCACAAAGAGCTCCACAGCGCCGGCGTGGAGGTTGGCCACGTTGTACTTGGGCGCGGAGCAACCCTCGATAAAGTGCAGGTCGGCATCGTCCTCGACGATGATGAGCGTGTGCTCAAACTGGCCGGCGCCCTTGGCGTTAAGGCGGAAGTAGCTCTGCAGCGGGAAGTCCAACTTGGTGCCCTTGGGAACGTAGACAAACGAGCCGCCCGACCACACGGCGCCGTGCAGGGCCGCAAACTTGTGGTCGGTGGGCGGGATGAGCGTCATGAATTTCTCGTGGATGAGCGGCTCCCACTGCGGATCGTGCAGGGCTTCCTCAATACCGGAGTAGACGATGCCCATCTTGGACGCCGTGTCCTGCATGTTGTGGTAGACCAGCTCGGAGTCGTACTGCGCGCCGACGCCCGCCAGGTAGCTGCGCTCGGCCTCGGGGATGCCCAAGCGCTCAAAGGTGTTCTTGATGTCGTCGGGCACCGACTCCCAGTCGTGCTTTTGGTCGGTGTTGGGCTTGACGTAGGTGACGATGTTGTCCATGTCCAGGCCCTCGATGGAGGGGCCCCACGTCGGGTCGGGAAAACGATTGAAGATCTCGAGGGACTTGAGGCGCAGGTCGAGCATCCACTGCGGCTCGTCCTTTTTGGCGCTGATCTCGCGCACGATGTCGGGCGTGATGCCGGCGTCGAGGCGCTCGAATCCCTCCTCGCCATAGGTGAAGTCGTAGAGGCTGCGGTCGATGTCCGCGACCTCGGTGCGGTTCTTGGTCATTGCGTCGCCCCTTTACGCCTGCTGCTCGGCAGCGGCGGCCTCGGCCTGGGCGCGCTGCTCGGCGGCCTCGCGCTCGAAGGTCTCAAAGCCGTTCTTGTCGATCCAGGGGATCAGCGAGGCGTCGTCCTCGCGCACGATGTGGCCCTTGACCATAACGTGGACGCGGTCGACATCCAGGTGCTCCAAGATGCGCGTGTTGTGCGTGATGATGAGCATGGAACCGTCGCAGCTCCTGCGGTAGGCGTCCATGCCGTGGCTGACGGTGGAAAGGGCGTCGACGTCCAGGCCGGAGTCGGTCTCGTCCAGGATAGCGAGCTTGGGCTGCAGCAGCAGAAGTTGGAGCATTTCGACCTTCTTCTTCTCGCCGCCCGAGAAGCCCACGCCCAGCTCGCGGTTGAGGTAGGCGGTATCCATGTTGAGCTCGGCCGCGAGCTCCTTGACGCGGCGGCGGAACTCCTTACCCTTCATCTCCAGGCCGGGGCGGCCGGCGATGCTGGCGCGCAAAAAGCTCGACAGCGGCACGCCGGGGATCTCGACCGGTGCCTGGAAGCTCAGGAACAGGCCGGCGCGCGAGCGCTTGTCGGTGGTGAGCTTGGTGATGTCCTGGCCGTCAAAGACGATACGGCCGTCGTTGACCGTGTAGACGGGGTCGCCCATGACCAGGTGGCCGAGGGTGGACTTGCCGGCGCCGTTGGGTCCCATCAGCACGTGGGTCTCGCCGGCGGCGACGTTGAGGTTGACGTTGTGGAGGATGGTCTTTTCGTCCACGGAGGCGGTCAGACCTTCGATGGAAAGCAGCGGATTTGCGCTCATGCTGTCCCTCTCTGTATATGGTGTACTCATAGGTGTACTAAACCCTAGGAATCTTCTCGGAATAAAGTTACTATGGGTTCGGCGTTAGTCAAGGGAAAACCCGACTAATCCACTCGACTTTTCAAATTCTGGGACAAAATAACCTGTTGTGTTTGTCCCATTTACTTAAGATTTGGGACAAACAAACCTGGTTATGTTGTCCCAGATGCGATGGGAGGGTAGGTATGCTCATTTCTTCCAAGGGCCGCTATGCCCTCCGTCTGATGATCTATATCGCAGCGCTTGGTGACGCCGAGGGCAAGATTGCCCTTCGCGAGGTCGCTGACCGCGAGCATATTTCACAAAAGTATTTGGAGCAGCTGGTTCGTCCGCTCATGAAGGCGGGCCTGCTTAGGAGCGTGCGCGGTAAGGGCGGCGGCTACATGATGGCGAAGGACCCGGCCGAGGTGCGCGCCGGCGACATCCTGCGTGCCGTCGAGGGCAGCACGGCTCCGGTGGCGTGCGATGGCATCGACAACAGCTGCACCCGCAGCGATTTGTGCTCGACCGTCAAGTTCTGGCGCGGTTTGGACGACGTGATCGAAAAGTACGTCGACGGCGTGACGTTGGCCGACCTGGCCGCCGTCCCCGAAATCAACTTTGACATTAAGCTGTAGGGGTGCAAATGGCATCTCTCGACAAGGTGTACAAGCAAATCGAAGTTTTTGCTCGGGAATGTGACGCCGAGAAGGTCGTGTTGTTTGGTTCTCGTGCTCGAGGCGACAACTTGCCCAAGAGCGATATTGACATCGCCGTAGCAGGTTGCCGGGATTTCGGCCGTTTCTCATATTTGATCGAGGAACATCTTGATACTCTTTTAGATGTAGATGTCGTCAATCTCGACGAGTCCCTCTCGCAGCAATTGCTCGATGAGATTGCCAGGGATGGTGTGATTCTGTATGAAAAAATATGAGAACTTTGTTAGCGCCTTGGCGAATCTTGAGGATGCGCCCAATCAGGATCTCAACAATGATTTTGTTCAGAGTGGATTGATTAATAAGTTCAATCTTCAATTTGAACTGAGCTGGAAGCTCCTTAAGCGTCTGCTCGAGTATGAGGGCGCCACGCTTGCCGCGTCGGGGTCTCCTCGTGCCATCGTGAAGGAGTCGTACCGATTCTACGACTTTATTGATGAGGCGGCCTGGCTAGACATGCTCAGAGACCGCAATACGAACGTCCATATCTACGACAACAAGCTCGCTCAAGATTTGATTCAGCGCATCTTGAACGTCTATATCCCCGCTTTCTGTCAGTTGAGGGACGGGCTGATGGAGCGATACGGCGAGCTTCTGATGGCGCCCGACGACCAGTTTGTTTAATTCCTTAAGATTTCGCGGAGGGTTGTTGCCGTTTACCGAGGGGTTGTTGTGCAACAACGGGCGAGCTGCAATACTTATTTCTATCTTTGCAAACTGCACTTTAACTATACCAATGCAGGGAGGATCTTATGCAGCCCAAGCATTCCGCGATTGTTGCGGGCCTGACGCTGGCGCTTTCGTTTAGCGCCGTTACCGCGCCCGCGCCCGCCGCTGCCGAGGAACCCACGCCGGGCGTTGCCTCGGATGCCACCGATATCGACAAAGGCCTCTACACCCAGCAGTCCTTCTCGGGCGTGCTGAGGTCGGTCCAGGGCGTTTCGTTTGTCAACGTGACTCCCGAGATGAAGTACTTTACCAAGTACGAGAGCCATGGCAACTACAACCAAGGCTTTTCGTATGGCGACGGTTATAACGCGCTGGGCTATTACCAGTTCGACCGTCGTTGGTCGCTCATCCCGTTTATGAAGCAGGCCTACAACTACAACCCCGAAAAATACTGCATGCTCAAGGATGCGATTGATCGCGGCAGCGAGATTTCCAACACGAGCAATGCCATGTACGAGAACGGCCAGCTCACCGAGCTGGGCCATATCGCGCAGGATGCCTTCCAAGGTGCTTATAACACCGATCCTGTTGAGTTCTCAGCACTTCAAGATGCCTATGCGTACAACTCGTACTATGCGGTGACCGAGGCGTGGCTTAAGAGCGCTCTTGGCATTGACATCTCCGGCCGCGCCGATTGCGTCAAGGGTATGGTGTGGAGCATCACCAACATGTGCGGTACCGGTGGCTGCAGAGACTTCTTCCGCTGGGCGAATCTTTCCAACGATATGTCCGACCGCGAGTTTGCGACGGCGCTCTCCAATAGCGTGGTCAACAATGTCGCCACCAAGTTTTCAAGTCAGCCCCAGTATCATGAGGGCTGGAAGAACCGCTACCGCAACGAGCTGAAGGACTGCTTGGTTTATATCGCCGAGGACGAGGCCGCTGCCGCTGCGACGCCCGTGCAGCCCGAGCCTGCGCCGGCGCCCTCGCCGACACCTGATTCGAATGACGGCTCGAGTGACGATGCCAACGATGACAGGATGGATGCGCCCTCGACCGATGCTGACGGTAATGGCTCTGCTGGTGGCACTACCAACGACGGCTCTACCTCGAACGGCTCCGATTCGAACGGCTCTGCTGCGAGCGATTCGCCTTCAAGCTCTGCCGGCAATACGGACAGCGACGCTTCTGGTTCGACCGACGCTGGCACCTCTAACTCATCTACCGGCTCGAGCGATTCGTCCGTTGACACCGGCTCTAACAACGGCTCCGGCTCTGACACGACCCCTGATTCCGATGCTTCCAAGGACGACTCGAATAAGGCGCCGGACGCTCCCGTTGCTTCGCCGGACAAGAAGCCTTCTTTCTCCGAGCAGCTTGGTTCTACGCTGGGTTCTTCGCTGATGGCTGGCGTCAATAACGGCTCGGCCCAGAACAAGGACAACTCTGATCAGGTTTCCACGGAAAAGACCGAAGCCGCAAAGGGCGACTCCAAGGACAAGGCTTCCGAGAAGGCTGAATCCGATAAGGGACCTAGCTCTGATGAGAAGGGCGACAAGTCCGGTCAGAAGAAGGACGAGAGCAAGACCGAGGGCGAAAAGAAACAGCCCGAAGACGACGACAAGAGCGGTGCTGACAACCAAGTCCAAGAGCAAAATGACTCCAAGACGGTGACCACTACAACCACGACGACTACAACGACCAAGTCATCTGGCGGTAACATGCCCAAGACGGGCGACCTTATCGTTATGGCGAGCCTTGCCAGTGCAAGCTTGGCCACGCTGGGTGCCACGTCTATTGTGAGTGGCAAGCATAAGCTCGATCAGCAAAAGAAGGCTGCTGGGCAGAACGACTCCGAGGAGTAGTCCCTTTCGGTTGCCCGACAACTAAAGATTCGCAATGGGGGCCGGTGCAGTTGCATCGGGCCCCATTTTGTTGCACAACGATTTGTTATGCCCCCTCAAGGCCTTTGTTCCTACCGTTGCCCGATGCCTTTGCACGGATCCAGCGTTGCACTTGAACTGCTCGCTACAATGGGCTTCGTGCTGCGTTTTAGGGAGAAGTTACGGTGTCTGAACAGGAGTATTGCAACAGTGCCGATACTTTTGGCGTACGGCTTGTCAACCATGTCGATGATGCGGTTTTGCCGGTCGGTGTGCATGATTTTGCCGATGCCATTGGTCGTTGCATGCTGGTTGACAAGACCATGTTTATTGCCGATGTGTTGGACTGCGACGCGTCCGTTGTGGTGTGCTGTCGACCCGAGGGTTTTGGCAAGAGCATGAACTTGTCGATGCTCAGGGCTTTTCTGGAGCGTCCAGCGGTCGGTCGCTCTGGTCAGCGTTTGTTTGCCGATGCTCAGATTTGGGATGCGAACGGCGGGCGCTATCGGGATGAGTACGCTTGCTATCCGGTGATATCGCTGGACTTTTCTGGCGCTGCGAGGCGTGGCCCCGCTGTTGCCGACGTCGTGCGCGATGCCCTTTCGGGCGAGTGCGCTCGCTTGTTGGCGCTCTTGGAGGCTCCGGATTTAGCTCGAGATAAGGTGCGTCACATCGAACGTGTCGCGCGTGGCGTGGCGAGCGAGGACGAGGTCGCCTCGGTGCTTGGCGTGCTCATAGAGCTGCTGGAGATTGCCAGCGATGAGCAGGTTGTATTGCTCGTTGATGGGTACGATGCGGCGTGGTCTCGCCGTGCGAGCGCGAGGGACGCTTCCGACGCCGATCCGGCAGAACTACTTGACCGTGTGCTGTTTGACGCCATTGCCACTGGGCGCGATTCGTTGCGGCTGACGTGTCTGATGGGGGAGTGTCCCGGTCCTGCCGAAGCGGCGCTTTCTTCGCGCGGCTGCTCGTATTGTCTGACGACGCCGCTGTCGGCGTGGTGTGACCGTTGGTTCGGTTTTTCGGATGCCGAGGTCGAGGCTCTTTTGAATCATGCTGGGCGCGAGGAATACCTGAATGATGCGCGTGAATGGCTTGAGGGGTATCGGTTTGGCAGGGCCTATTGCTCGAGTCCAGAGCGTGTGATCGGTTTTCTGGGCCGAGGCTGCACGGCGCCTGTGCGTGCCGATCTGTATGGATATGCCGATTGCCTGAGTAGGGTAGTTGCCGGGTGGAATCTCGACCGCCTTTCGGTCTTGTTTGATTTGCTCGAGGCCCATGGGTGCGCTGAGGCCCCGCTTTGTTTGGGCACTGCAGAGCCAGATGTCTCGCCTGACGATGGCATGTGGACAGCGCTGTATCTGTCCGGTTTTCTCACGACGGATATGACTGAGGAGCCAGAGCATGGCGATCGCTTCCGTGCTTTGCGATTGCCCAATAACGAGCTTCGCCAGGCCTTGCGTCTAGTGATTATTGAGTGGTTTGAGTGCGCTGCAGAAGACATTCGAGACGTCGATGCGTTTCGCGACGGGCTGTGCCATGGGAACGAGGATACCGTGAGGCGGGCGCTAAGCCGCATCTTGGGAGATGCGGGAATCGGTGCGACCGACCCAGATACACCGCTGCCATATCACCTACTCTTGCAAGGACTCTGCTTTGGATTGCCGGGCTATGCCAATCCTGCCTCGAGGCGAAAGTGTGGCGCGGGTCGCTGGGACATCCAGGTTTTCCCTACGGGTGCCGTGTTCGACGTAGCAGACACGATTGGCATGCTGGACGAGCGCCCGCTGATAACGATTAACTTGATGTATGACCCCGATGTGGATGCGCTGGGCCTGGAATTGCTGGCCGTGCAGTCGCTACTCGACATAGAGCGCGACGGCATCGACGAAATCCGTGTGCCACGCCCCGGCGTGGGTCGCATGCGCTGGGGGTTCGGTTTTGATGGGCAGCATGTGGCTACGGTGTGCCAGCGGCTTTAAGCGCCGAGGTGTTTCCGACTTCCGTTACTCGGTGTCCTTCATGGGCGGCATGGGCTTCCAGTTGGGGTCCTTGATGATCTTGCGGGCGTCCTTCATGCCGCGGCGCAGCGCCGGAATTCCGGTCTTAAAGCACTTGTCAACGGCGGCCAGGCGAATAAATTCCTTGCAGAAGGTCGCGGCGTTGCCCAGACGGAACAGCACGGGGTGATAGTCGCCGTAGATCTGCATGTAGCGGGCCAGATAACCGCGGTTGCGCATGATGTAGTAACGGTTGGTGTCGCTCGTAGAGTTGAGCTGGCGCTTGCCGGCGATATCCCAGTTAGAGACAGCGCGGGCGCGCTTGAGAACCACGTCGGCAACAACGGCGGCGGGGAAGTGCTGGCTGGCCACGTAGCCATAGCAGGCATCGTCGCCGTAGATAAAGAAGCGCGCGTCGGGCAGGCCAATCTTGTCGACCACGCGGCGCGAGAACATGCCGCCCTCAAAGCACAGCTGGTTCATGGTGCGGTAGCCCTCGGGACCCAGATCCCACTTGGCGACAGGGTTTGGAATGCCGAGCGAAAGGATCAGTTGGTACTGCCAAAAGAACGCGCCGCCGTCGAAGTCCAGGCGCGAACCCTGGATGACATCGTAGCGGTCGGTCCACTTGGCCAAGCGCTCGATGCCTTCGGGGATGACGAGCACGTCGTCGTCCATCACCCAGAACCACTGGGCGCCCAGGTCGTAGGCGCATTTAGTGCCGGCGGAGAAGCCGCCCGCACCGCCGCCGTTTTCGAGCTGCGGTGCGTAGATGACGCGGTCGGTGCCGCCCTGCGCGTCGGGCTGCTCGGTGTCGATGCCCCACAGGTTGGCCAAGCGCTCGTTGAATGCGGTGCACATGGCCTCGGTCTCGCGCGAATTCTCGTTATCGACAATCACGATGCGCCAGGGCGTTGCCGTGAGCTCGGTCATGGAGTCGAACAAGTTGGCCAGGAGTTCCTGACGCTTGTACGTAACGACGACGATGGCGAGCTTATCGATGGGAGCGGGAAGGGTTGAAGGCATGGGGCAATATATCCTTTCACGCGCGGCGGGTGAGTGCAGCGC
>DBFCNY010000199.1:0-4786 GCA_048298285.1 Collinsella sp. | reverse complement strand
CCATTCCCTATACCGTGGGCGGCGGTTTCCGCGACTTGGCGGGCATGCGAACCATGGTTGCCGCCGGTGCCGACAAGGTGTCGCTTAACTCTGCCGCCGTGCGTGATCCGTCGTTGATCAGCCAGGCCGCCGCGGCGTTTGGCGGCCAGGCCGTGGTCGTGGCGATCGATGCCAAGCGCGTCGGCTTGCCTGGCGCATCCGGTGCCGACAAGTGGGAGGTCTTTACCGCAGGAGGCCGCAACGCCACGGGCATCGACGCGGTGGCGTGGGCCGAGGAGGCGGCTCGTCGCGGCGCCGGCGAGATCCTGCTGACCAGCATGGACCGCGACGGCACCAAGGCCGGCTTTGACCTGGCGCTCACCCGCGCCGTGGCGCGCGCGGTGCCGATTCCGGTGATCGCGAGCGGCGGTGTGGGCACGCTCGAGCATTTTGCCGAGGGCGTGATCGAGGGCGAGGCCGATGCCGTGCTGGCGGCCAGCGTCTTTCACTTTGGAACCTTCAGCATTCGCGAAGTCAAAGAGTATATGGCCTCTCAAGGCATCCCTGTCAGGTTGGACTTCTAGCGCTGCGGCTTGCCCAGGCACCCGACCTTCCGGCTCCAACCCTCCTCGCGTACTTAAGTACGCGTCGTCGGGCTTGTCGCTCGGAATCTCGGGCACCTGGACAACCCTCGCCGACCTGCGATGTTTGAATTGGGAAGAGAAATGGAAGAGATAACCGATCCTTCAAAGCTTACATACGACGCCAAGGGGCTGATTCCTTGTGTGGTTCAGCAGTATGACACCGGTGAGGTGCTTATGGTTGCTTGGATGAACGAGGAATCGGTGGGGCTGACGCTTAAGACCGGCACCACGTGGTTTTGGAGCCGCAGCCGTCAGGAGCTCTGGAACAAGGGCGCGACGAGCGGCAACATGCAGGAGGTCAAGGAGCTTTGGGCCGACTGCGATAACGATACGCTGCTGGTCAAGGTCGACTCGCCGGGTCCGGCCTGCCATACCGGCAACCGTACCTGCTTCTTTAAGAAACTCGCGTAGGGCGGGCGCTCGACTAGGCGCTTGGCCAACCAGAAAGGATTGAACCATGGGTGTGCGCACCGCGAATGTTCAGGATGGAAATATCGGTGAGACGCTGACGGGTCTGGCCGAGGTGATTCACGGTCGTCGTGATGCATCGCCGCAGGAGAGCTATACCGCGCGTCTGCTGACCGACGTCGAGGATGAGCTGCTCAAGAAGCTTGCCGAGGAGGCGAGCGAGGTGATCATGGCCTGCAAGGATAACGACCACGATCACATCCGCTACGAGGCCGGCGACCTGGTCTACCACCTGCTCGTGACGCTCGAGCGCTACGGCATCACCCTCGACGAACTGGCCGGCGAACTCAACGCCCGCCGCCACTAGTCATTGGGGACGTTCTTAAACAACTAGTCGTTTGGGACAGTCTTTGCCGGTGTAACGGACCCATGGAAGTTGCGGTGAAATAGGGACTGTTTAAGCGCTTCATCAGGCAAAACAATCCCTATTCCACCGCAACTTATGAAGGGATGGCTAGGCGAGGGGTGTGGATTCCCATTCTCCGGTGAGGTGGGGGATGTCGAAGGTTCGGTGGCCACAGTCGTAGGCGTGTGCCTGGGCCTCGCGGATGTTCCAGCAGATATCGCAGGCGCGGTGCGCGTCCGAACCAAAGGTGATCGGCACTTCGGCATGGGCAAAGCAGCGCAAAAGGCCGGTCGCGGGGTAGTAGTCGCCCAAGCCCTTGCGCGGTGCGGCCGTCGAGACCTCAACGCGGCGCCCCGTATCGTGTGCACACTCCGCCATCTGCTCCCAGAACGGCGCGGGGTCAAAATCGGGCGCAAAGCCCTCCTTTGAAAAGCGCATGACCAGGTCGGGATGAGCCATCACATCAAAGTTAAGCGGGCTCTCGCAGACGCGGCACCAGTCATCGACATAGCGCTCCCACACGCCGCGCACGCCTAAGTTTTCCCAAACATGCAGGTTGGTATCGTCGTCGATCCAGCCACAAAGCGAATCGGGTGTATCGGGGCGAGCGACGTTTTCCGTTCCCGCCGTACCCGCGGCACCGGCCATGATATCGCCTGGGTTGCCAATCCAATGCACGCTGCCCAGGCGTACGACGGCGCCCTGGGACCAACGCTCAACCAAAGGCTCGCAGCCTTCGTACCAATCGCACTCAAAGCCATAGATAAAGCTGAGCTCCGGCGCGATCTGCGCGGCGAGCTTGCGGGCGTCCTCAAATGCCAGACGATGCGCCGTCAGGTCGCCCTCGACGACCTGCACCTCGCAGTTGGCGTCCATGCTGGCGGGCAGGGTGAGATGGTCGGTCGAGACCATGACGCGGCAGCCGGCTGCAGCAGCGGCGCGAACGTTGTCCTCAAACGAGGCATGTCCGTCCGAAAACGAGGTGTGGGTATGGCAATCGACCAGCGGGCACATAGGTATAGCGGCTCCTTTGCATTTGGCGAATCCGCTCCATTGTAATGGCGCAGCCTCGGCGCGTCGTACGCGCGGGGTGCCGAAATCGATTGGAAAGGGTGCGCGGCGCGTGGTGCGGCCTCGCTTGCGCTTTCAAAACATGTACATTAGCCTCCAAAAGCTGCAAAAAATGACATGTTTGGAGGCTGACGTACACGTTTGAGTGGAGCGGGCCGGCGTTGGAGTGCGCCAGCACTTGCGCCCAGCAAAAGTCGCACCTATCCCATGACGCCGCCCCTGCGCCGCCCGCGATGTGCTAGCGTTTGGATGAACAAAACGAGCCCGCGCGGAAAGGAGCCGGACCGTATGCCATGCGATAGCACATCCCCGCTGTCCCGCGAGACCGATGCGCCCGAAACCATCGTCAAGCTGGAATGCGACATCGACGATGCGTCGCCCGAGGTACTCGCCTACGCCGCCGACCGCCTGCGCGAGGCGGGTGCGCGCGAGGTGCACTGGCTGCCCCTCTATTGTAAGAAAGGCCGCCCCGGCTGGCAGCTGCAGGTAATCTGCACCTACGAGGATATCGAGCGCCTGCAGACGATCATCTTCTTGGAAACCACGACCAACGGCATTCGTCGCCAGGTTATGGAGCGCGTTTGCCTACCACGCCGCTTTGAGCGCGTAACGACGCCATGGGGCGAGGTGTTCGTCAAGGTGGCCACCCTGCCCGACGGCAGCGAGCGTGCAGCGCCCGAGTACGAGGACTGCGCCCGCCTTGCCCGCGAGCACGGCGTGCCGCTCCAGCGCGTGATGCAGGCGGCCCAGAGCGCGGCACTGCGATTTGAATAGCGCGGCCGGCGACATCCCGTGCCCAGCCGCATTAACCCCATCCCGAAAGGATCCCCCATGAAATACCTCATCGCCTCCGACATCCACGGCTCTGCATATTGGGCCGAGCGCCTGGTCGCCGCCATCGAGTCCGAGCAGCCCGACCGCATCGTCCTGCTGGGCGACCTGCTCTACCACGGTCCGCGCAACGACCTGCCGCGCGATTACGCCCCCAAGCGCGTAATCCCGCTGCTCAACGCCCTGGCCGACCGCATCATCGCGGTACGCGGCAACTGCGACGCCGAGGTCGACCAGATGGTGCTCGACTTCCCCGTCATGGCCGACTACGCCACGCTGTTCGACGAGACCGGCCGCGAGCTGTTCCTGACGCACGGCCACGTCTTTGGCGCCGGCATGCACAACAGCGTCGACCACGCGCCCGCGTTGCCCGAGGGCTCCGCGCTCGTCTACGGTCACACGCACATCAAGGTTAACGAGGCAAGCGAGGCGCACCCGGGCCTGTGGCTCTTCAACCCCGGCAGCGTGAGCATCCCCAAGGACGGCACGCACAGCTACGGCATCTACGAGGGCGGTGCGTTCCGCCACGTGATCCTGGAGGAGGAATAACCATGGCGCAGCACATGGCTCAGCAAAATGCCGAGGGCTCGCGCGATTTGTCCACGCTGGTCGACGCGTCGGCCGAGCTACAACATCTGGTGCAGATCGTCTGGCGCTTGCGTCAGCCCGACGGCTGCCCGTGGGACCGTGAGCAGACGCACCGCAGCATCGGCAAGAACATGATCGAGGAGGCCTACGAGGCACTCGACTGCATCGAGGCGGACGACGCGGTTCACCTACGCGAGGAGCTGGGCGACGTGCTCATGCAGGTCGTGCTGCATGCGCAGATTGCGGCGGACGCCGGCGAGTTTACGCTGGCCGACGTGGCGCGTGATATCGATGCCAAGCTCATCCGCCGTCATCCGCACGTGTTTGGCGATGTAGATGCCGACAGTTCCGACGAGGTACTCAAGATTTGGGACGAGGTCAAGCTTGCCGAGAGGGCTGCCAAGGACAAGGCCGTGGCGGCGGGCGAGGCTGCGCCCGAGGGCCTGCTCGACGGCGTGCCCACGCATCTGCCGGCGCTGATGCAGGCTCAGAAGGTGTCGCGCAAGGCGGCTGCCGTGGGCTTTGAGTGGGAGACGGTCCAGGACGTGTGGGACGAGGTCGCCGAGGAACGTGCCGAGTTTGAGGCCGAGGCCCCCGGAACGCCCGAGCGCGAAATGGAGTTTGGCGATCTGCTCTTTGCCCTGGTCAACGTCGCGCGCAAAGAGGGGATCGACGCCGAGAGCGCCCTGCGCGCCAGCACGGCAAAGTTCCGCCGCCGCTGGGCCGCGATGGAGCAGATGGCGGCCGATGCTCACGTGGATCTTGCCGAGCTTTCGACCCACGGCCTCAACGACCTGTGGGATGCCGCAAAGGCGGAGGAGTAAGACTGCTGGAACGACGGGCTGACACGCCTCATCGT
>DBFCNY010000198.1:0-2666 GCA_048298285.1 Collinsella sp. | reverse complement strand
AGCTCATGGAGCACACATAGAAGATCTTGTCGCGCAGGGCAAACTCGGCGTCGGCCTTCTTTTCGATGGTACGGCGGCACACGTACAGGCGACGCTCAAAGGCATCGCCGGCGGGCGTGTCGTCCGGACGGCCCAGGAAGGCCTGCAGGATGGTAGGCATGCAGGCGCGGGCCGTCTCGCCCAGGTCGTGCGGGTCGACGGGCACCTCGCGCCAAAAGAGCAGCGGCACGCCAGCCTCGGCGCAGCCTTCCTCAAACACGCGGCGGGCATCCTCTACGCCCTTGTCGTCCTGCGGGAAGAACAGCATGGCCACGCCATAGTCGCCCTCTGCCGGCAGAATCTGGCCGCACTTTTGAGCCTCTTTACGGAAAAAGTGATGCGGAACCTGGAACAGGATGCCAGCGCCGTCGCCGGTGTTCTTCTCGAGTCCCGTGCCACCGCGGTGCTCCAAGTTGACCAGAATGGACAGCGCATCGTCCAGAATCTGGTGATGGCGCTCACCGTTGATATCGGCAAGCGCGCCGATGCCACATGCATCGTGGTCGAATTCGGGGCGATAAAGGCCCTGCTGCTGAGCGGAATCTGCCTGCATCGCGATCCTCCCCTAGATATTTAGACAGTCAGTTGAATAGGCATAGTAGGAGCATCGCCGGCCCGTTGTGTTTCCCGCCCGTTTCGAAACAATCGCGTAACGCACGACCCGCGAGTGGACACCGCCGACCTCAAGGGCGACAACATAGGCCCCAAGTTCGGCCTGCAAACTCACCTCTTCAAACATCTCAATCTGTAACAGGAGGAGCCGATTTTGGCGCTTAGATGTTACAGATTGAGATTTTCTGCAGGACGGTTTTGGTTTGTCTCGATCTGTAACACGAAGGGCCGGTTTTGGCGGTCAGCTGTTACAGATCGAGATTTTCCATAGGACCATTTCTTCCTGTCTTGATCTGTAACACCTAGACCCAATTTCCATCCCTAGTCGTTACAGATCAAGACATTTCGGCAACTCCCTTTCACCATCCTATTCAAATACAACAATTCTGTTAGTCTTGGTTAACTTTTTGGCCTAAAACGGGTATCCTTTGCGGCGTCAAGCAAACGGCACGCAGGAGCTCACCATGCTCAACCATATCAAACATCATTTTGGCTCCCGACGCACCGGCGGTCACGGAGGCCTAGACATTGCGCGGCATATCGGCCCCGGGCTGCTCGTGACCGTCGGCTTTATCGACCCGGGCAACTGGGCCTCCAATATGGCCGCGGGCTCGCAGTTTGGCTACGCGCTGCTGTGGATCGTCACGCTGTCCACGATTATGCTGATCGTCTTGCAGCACAACGCGGCGCACCTGGGCATCGCCACGGGCGCCTGCCTTGCCGAGGCCACGACACGTTACCTTCCCCGCTTCGTTGGGCGCACGGTGCTTGCCAGCGCCTATCTCGCGACCATCGCCACCGCCATGGCCGAGGTCCTGGGCGGCGCGATCGCGCTCCAGATGCTCTTTGGACTGCCCGTGCGCGCCGGCTGCGTCATCGTGGCGGCGGCATCGTTGGCGATGCTCATGACGAACTCCTACAAGCGTGCCGAACGCTGGATCATCGCCTTCGTCGGCGTGGTAGGGCTCTCGTTTTTGGCTGAGCTTACGCTGGTCAAGGTCGACTGGCCGCAAGCCGCCGCAAGCTGGATCACGCCCAGTATGCCCACTGGCTCGGCCGCGATTATCGTTAGTATCCTGGGTGCGGTCGTTATGCCCCACAACCTCTTCCTGCACTCCGAGGTCATCCAATCCATGCACTTCGAAGGCCAAGGCGAGCAGGTTATCGAGGAACGTCTGCGCTACGAGCTCTTCGACACGCTCTTTTCGATGGGCGTGGGCTGGGCGATCAACTCGGCCATGGTCATCCTGGCCGCAACGACCTTCTTTGCGTACGGCATTGTCGTAGACGACCTCGCCGTCGCAGCGGACACGCTCTCCCCCATTCTGGGCCCGGCAAGCTCGACCATCTTTGCGGTGGCGCTGCTGTTTGCGGGCATATCGAGTAGTGTGACGGCGGGCATGGCGGCGGGCACCATCACCGCGGGCATGTTCGACGAGGAATACGACATCCACGACCGGCACTCATCGATTGGAGTGGCGGTCTGTTTCGTCGGCGCAGTGGCGGCGTGCCTGATCGTCCCGAATCCTTTTGAGGGTCTCATCTGGAGTCAGGCGCTGCTGTCGCTTCAGTTGCCGATTACGGTCTTTGTGCTCATACGACTCACCAGTTCGCCCCGCGTTATGGGCAAATACGCCAACTCGCGCCCGCTCAACGCGCTGCTCGTAGGGATCGGCGTCATCGTGACGATTCTCGACATCGTGCTGCTAACGGGGATGTAATTGGGATGGCGTGACTGTCCAGATATAACGTCTCAATCTGTAACACGTGAGACCGTTTTAAACCGTCAGATAAATCAGAACCACCCTTAAAAAGGGTGGTTTGCTCGTAGGGTATAACCCACGGGCCCCGGGCTCGCGTCTAAAGGCGCGGGCCCGGACTTCGTCCAGGCCCAGCGCATCTTGACCCGTGGCGCGCCGGTCGAACCGGCAGCATCACCCCCTCTTGAAGGGGTCCTCGTACTCCTTCACGCCCAGCTTGTCCAGCGCGATGTCGTGGGACTCCTGCTCCCTGAT
>DBFCNY010000197.1:0-10246 GCA_048298285.1 Collinsella sp. | reverse complement strand
TTGTAGGCCAGCGTGCCTTCCATCACGAACTTGGGCATGCTCTCGATAAGGTTGAACAGGAACAGCGCACCAAAAAGCGGGGCGCACTGGATAAACAGGTGACCGACCTCGCGCAGGCTCACGCGGCGCGATTTTTCGGTTTCGAGCAGGGCGAGCGGCGCGGTGACCAGCACGAGTGAGGCGATGGCGGTGACACCCATGGCCATGGCGGCGATGGGCATGCTGCGCGTGAGGAACAGTGCCACGCTAAAGACCGCGATGACGCCGACGGATCGTAGCGTTTGGCTCATGCCGGCCAGGTAGAGTTTGTCGGCCTGCTGCAGGCGGCCCTCGTACACGTCGGCAATGCCGTCGATCGCCTTATACAGGTAGACGCCCAGGCCGATTGTGGCCATCTGCGCATCGTAGCCGCGGGCGCTGCTGTATACCAGGCCGCATGCCAGCGCGAGCGCTCCGCAGATCCAGCGGTTGAGCTGGTAAGAGGCAAAGGACGTCTTTTCGTCGATGTCCGAGACCTGGAAATTGCGCACGCCGTAGTTGCACGCGATCATGATGAGCGTGCCGGTGACAAAGGCGATGGAGAATTTGCCAGCCTCCTCGGCGCCCACGAGCTGCGTAGACACGATGGTGAGCAACGGAAACACCATGCCCCACACGGCGGTGCCCAGGGTATTCCAAAGGTAGTCGCGACGGGTGGCGTGATCTTCGTACTCGGCTTCTTGCGTGGAGAAGCCGCCGCCGTAGACGGCTCCGAGCAGGCGGTTCCACCAGGCATTGACCATGCGGTGGATGGGGCCGGGCTCGCGATCGCGCTCGCGGCGACGGCGTGTGGCCTGGCTGCTGTCGGGACCGCCGGCGTTACGCTGGCTTAGCTCTTGGATTCGTGCGAGCTCCTCGGCGGTGTGCGATGCGGGGAACAGGCCGTTCTCGATGCGTCCGCCCTGCCCGTGCGCCCCGTCCGATACGGTGGGGTCGGCGACGCCATTGCGGCGGGCGATGGCGCGGCGAATGCTATCGATGGGCGTGATGCTCAAAGCGGAGTCCTTTCTATTGCTGCGCTCTAGTATAGACGCGACGGTGTTCGTTCGTGTTTTTGAACAGGTTGTTCGATAATTTCGGCGGCGCCATTCAGTAGACGGCACTTTGGGAACGTCCCTAAGTGCCGGCATCCGGGGTCGCTCCTTGGTTGTTGCCTGTTCAAGAGTGTCCCTAACGACTAGGCCGCTTGCGTGCGATTTTTGACCGTTGGGCGGGCGCTTCGCCGTTGCCGCAAAAACGTTTTGCATATCGGGTACAACGGGCTTTACGTGAGTAAAGTGCGCGCCTCGTCCACGTGTCGCGCTTTTAAAGGAGGCCCCATGCCAGGTGTTACCCCTGCAGAAGTTCTGTCCAACTTTGGCATTACGCTGGTCGAAGATCCTGCCGAGAACCAGCCCCGCCTGCTGGTCGACCTGCCGGCAGCCGAGCTCGTCGAGCACGCCATCCGTCGCAACGAAGGTCGTATGGCCTCCAACGGCGCGCTGGTGATCGAGACGGGGGAGCGCACTGGCCGCTCGCCTAATGACCGCTTTATCGTTGACACCCCCGATGTTCACGACAAGATTGCCTGGGGTGCCGTCAACCGCCCGCTGTCTGTCGAGAGCTACGAGGCCATCAAGGCCGGCATCGTCGACTATCTCAACGAGCGCGACGTGTTCGTCACTCGCGGTATGGCCGGTGCCGACCGCAACCATACGCGTCGTCTGCTTGTCGCCTGCGAGCGTGCCAGCCAGGCGCTCTTTATTAAGCAGATGCTCGCCCGCCCGCTTGCCCGTGAAATCGCACGCACCGGCGAGCCGGACTTCTGCGTGCTCGCCGCGCCGGGCTACCAGTGCGATCCCGCCATCAAGGACCTCAACTCCAGCGCCGCCGTGGTCATTAACTTCCAGGAGCGCGTGATTCTGGTCGCCGGCACCGGCTACTCCGGCGAGATCAAAAAGTCCATTTTCAGCGTCATGAATTACCTGCTGCCCGTCGAGGACGACGTGCTGCCCATGCATTGCTCGGCCAGTATGGACCCCGTCACGCATGAGACCGCCGTGTTCTTTGGCCTCTCCGGCACCGGCAAGACCACGCTTTCGGCCAACCCCACGCGCCTGCTGATCGGCGACGACGAACACGGTTGGTCCGACATGGGCATCTTCAACATCGAGGGTGGCTGCTACGCCAAATGCGAGGGCCTGGACGCGTTCCACGAGCCTGAGATCTTCAACGCCGTCCGCTTTGGCGCCATCTGCGAAAACGTGGTGCTCGACGAGAACCGCAAGCCCAACTACGACGACGTCTCGATCACGCACAACACGCGCGTGGCATACCCTGTGGAGCACATTCCCAACGCGTGGACCAAGGGCATGGGCACCACTCCAAGCGTCGTGCTCTTTCTGACCTGCGACGCCTTTGGCGTGCTGCCGCCCATCTCGCGCCTGACGGCCGACTCCGCCATGTACCACTTCGTGACGGGCTTTACGGCCAAGATCCCCGGCACCGAGGTCGGCGTCACCGAGCCCACGCCCACGTTCTCTTCGCTGTTTGGCGAGCCGTTTATGCCGCTCGACCCCATGGTCTATGCCAAGATGCTCGGTGAGCGCATCGCCGACGGCCGCACGCGTGTGTACCTGGTCAACACCGGCTGGATTGGCGGCGGCTACGGCGTGGGCCATCGCATCGAGCTTGCCTACACGCGCGCCCTGGTGGCCCGCGCCCTCGACGGTACCATCGAGGACAGCGAATTCGTGCATGACGATATCTTTAACGTCGACATTCCCACCACGTGCCACGGCGTGCCCGACGGCATCCTGGTGCCGCGCCAGTGCTGGCAGAGCACCGCGCGCTACGACGAGGCGGCGCACAACTTGGCCGTGATGTTCGAGGAGAACTTCGAGAAGAAGTACTCGCACCTGCCCGAGTCCGTGAAGGCCGCCGGTCCGCACGCTCTGGTGCACGCCGATGCCCGTCATCGCGGCCGCGGCCTGCTGGGACTCCGACACTAGCGTTGCTTCAGACCCAAAACCACCATAAAGGGGACAGGCACCTTTGTGGTGGTTTTGCTCACGTGGATGACTCGGGTTACAATACGCCTGACATATCGTCCCCTTCTCCGGATGGGGACAGCGCAAGCGTTCTTGTGACGGCACCGTAGGACTTTGAAGGTGGCCGTTGTGAGGGCGCTTTTTGTTTAGGCGCCCTCACTCGGGCGCGCATAATGAATGGAGAGCGTATGAAGAGCTTTATTGCCGAGGATTCATTCTGGGAGCTGTTTCCGCAGGCAGCGGTCGGTGTTGTGGTCGTGGAGGGCATGAAGCCCACGGCTCAGATTCCTCAAGAGGACGTGGATGCGATTGCGGCGTTGCTCGACCGCGCCAATATCGATGCGGAGCGTCATCTGACCAGCGACACTATCAGCGAGAACGCACCGGTCATGGCATGGCGCGAGGCCTATCGTCTGTTCAAGACCAAGAAAGGCGCGCGCTGCTCGATCGAGAACTTGCTCAAACGTGTGCTCAAAGGCAAGCCGGTGGGCCACATTACGCCCGCGGTGGATATTTACAACACGGTGTCGCTGACCTACGCGCTGCCCGTGGGAGGCGAGGATCTGCATGCGATCGAGGGAGACCTTCGCCTGAAGGTGACCGACGGTGGCGATGCGTTCTTGCCGCTTGGCGAGGAGGCGGACGATCCGACGCTGCCCGGCGAGCTCGCCTACATCGATGATGCGGGCGCCGTGTGCCGCTGCTGGAACTGGCGCGACGGCGTTCGCACGGCGCTGTCCGATGATTCGGCCGATGCGTTCCTGGCGATTGAGTGCGTGGAGCCCGAGCGGATGGGGGATTGCCAGGCTGCCGTTGATCGTCTCGCCGAGTTGCTCGAGCGTTATCTGGGCGCTACGGTTGTCGTTAAGACGCTTGTGACCCGCGACAATCCCTGCGTGGAGCTGTAGCGACGCCTACGGATCATGTTCGCCGGCCCAAACCACCACAAAGGTGCCTGTCCTCTTTGTGGTGGTTTTTATGTTGATGGGTTAACAAATAGGGCGTGCAGGGCTGCCGGCCGTTAAGTACGGCTAAGATGTTTACCCGTTAGCATTATGCAAGCGAAAGGCGGTCGTCTCCCATGCAGCAGAGCGACGAGACACGTTTCGAGGACTTTGTCGGACTGATCAGCGGACTCTACAAGGAGATCCAGCGCATTAAGACGTCTGAGGGCGCAAGGCTGGGTCTCAAGGGCTCCGACGTTATGTGCCTGTACTATCTTGAGCGCAGCAAGGACGGCCTGACTGGCGCCGACCTGGCTCGCATGGCAGGCGTGACCCGCGCCGCCGTCTCGCGTACGCTCGCGCATCTGGAGGAGGGTGGCTACGTCGAGGTCGATGATTCGGGCGATGCCGCCGTTAAGTATCGTGCTCCGGTGCGCCTGACCGCTCTGGGCGGCGAGAGCATGAGCGAGGCGGACCGCATCATTCGCGAGGTGCTCGATACCACCGGTAAGGCTATGGGTGTGGAGCAGCGCGAGCAGATGTATGCGTCGCTGCGCACGATTCTCAACACCCTGCACGAGATCTAAGGCCGCCAAGGCATTTGCTTCCAATTAACAACTGCATAGTCCCGTTTGAGCGCGTATGCCGTGCCGGGGCATTGCTGTCAAAATTCCCCGCGAGAGGTCCGCGAAAGAAAGGATTCGCTATGTCCATTCGTATTATTACCGATTCCGCGAGCGATATGTCGCCGGCGGAGCACCCGGCACTGGCCGTTTTGCCGCTGCCCGTTACCTTTGGCACCGATGTGTACATGGATGGCATCGACATCGATCACCAGCGCTTTTACGAGATGCTCGTGGAGCGCGATGAGCTGCCCAAGACCGGCCAGGTCAACCCGTACGCGTTTTCGCAGGCGATTGCCGAGGCGCGAGAGGCCGGCGATGAGGCTGTGATTATTACCGTGGGCGCTAAGCTTTCGGGCACCAATCAGAGTGCCCGTACCGCACTTGCCGAGGCGCCGGGCGGCGACGTGTACGTGGTGGATAGCAATAACGTCACTCTGGGCGAGCGTATCCTGGTCGAGTATGCGCTGCGCTTGGTGGACGAGGGCCGCAGTGCGGCTCAGATCGCGGCGGCCGTCGAGGCCGTCCGTGACCGCGTGGTCGTCATCGGCCTGCTCGAGACGCTGGAGTACCTGGTGCGCGGCGGTCGTCTGTCTGCTGCGGCCGGCGCCGTGGGTACGCTGCTCAACGTAAAGCCCGTGGTGGCTGTCGAGGACGGTCTGATCGTGCAACTGGGCAAGGCGCGCGGTTCCAAGAACGGCCGCAACCTGCTGAACCAAAAGGTCGAAAAAGCGGGCGGCATCGACTTTTCCATGCCGCTGGCGCTGGGCTATACGGGCCTTTCGGATGCGGTGCTCAAGAAGTATGTCGAGGACAGCGCGGCACTGTGGGCTGGCCACACCGAGGGCGAACTGCCCGTTCACACCATCGGCGCCACCATCGGCACCCACGTAGGCCCCGGTGCCGTCGCCGTAGCCTTCTTCCAGCCCGCCAACTAACCGACCTGCCATAAACCACCACAAAGGGGACAGGCACCTTTGTGGTGGTTTATGCTTTTCCGGGTGGAAGGGAGCGAGCAATGGCGTCTGAGGGCTTTTTTGAACGGGTGTACGAGGTGGTCGAGCAGATCCCCGAGGGGATGGTCGCCACGTATGGTCAGGTGGCGCTGCTTGCCGGTCGCCCACGAAGTGCGCGGTACGTGGGGTATGCCCTGCATAGCAATCCGCGCCCCGGCGAGATTCCCTGTTACCGCGTGGTGTTTGCCGACGGCCGTATCTGTGAGGGCTTTGCCTTTGGTGGCCCCGATGCTCAGCGCGAGCTCTTAATGGGGGAGGGCGTGATGTTTACCGATCCCATGCATGTTGATCTGGCCGCCTGTCGTTGGCTTGCCGGGCTTTAGCGGCGGGCTTCGTCAAAACCGCCACAGAGGTGCTCGTCCCCTTTGTGGTGGTTTTCCGTTGCAGGTTTACCGGAGCTAACTTATGGAGAAGGTATGGCGGCGCATATTGACGCTAGAAAGTAAACCACGGTGAACTATATTGGTTTCAGCAACGGAGCAGGCAATAGGCGATGAAAAAGCCTGCCCTGTTGAGTTTGATTCGCATCCCTCCCCTCTGTGCGATTCAACGGTGTACTTCGGGAACAGGCCCGCTGGCAACTATCTGCCAGCGGGCCTGTTCCTGTTTGTCGGGAGAGTGTGATGGACGGAGCCGAAGCGGTCCGCTCCAAAAAAGGCGGACGCCGTAGCGCCCGCCCTATAGCAATCGAAAGCTCAAGCCAGCAGATCGGTCTAGTACACCATACCCATGGCGTCCTGAACCTCTGCCAGGGTCTGCTCGGCGATCTCGTTGGCGCGACGGTTGCCCTCGTGCAGCACGTCCTTCACGTAATCCAGATCGTTCTCGTAGCGCTGGCGACGCTCGCGGATAGGTGCGAAGTACTCGTTGACGGCCTCGGTCACGTACTTCTTGAGCTGGCCGGAGCCGCCCATGCCAATCTCCTCGGCAATTTCGACCTCGGAGCGACCGGTGCAGATGGCGGCCGTCGAAAGCAAACCAGACACGCCGGGGCGGTTCTCGGGATCGAATGTGATCATGCGCTCGGAGTCGGTCTGGCTCTTCTTGATGCGCTTGGCCGTCTCCTCGGCGGTCATCGAGATGTTGATGGCGTTGCCGTAGCTCTTGCTCATCTTGCGACCGTCCAGGCCCGGCAGCAGCGGAGTCTCGGACAGCAGCGCGTCGACCTCGGGGAACACCTTGCCGTAGCGGTTGTTAAAGCGGCGGGCGATGGTGCGGGTGAGCTCGATGTGCGGCAGCTGGTCGCGACCGACCGGCACCACGTTGCCCTTGCAGAACAGGATGTCGCAGGCCTGGTGCACCGGGTAGGTGAGCAGAAGGCCGGTAAGCTCATGGCCCGAGGCCTCCATCTCGGCCTTGACGGTGGGGTTGCGTGCCAGCTCGGCCTCGGACACCAGCGACAGGAACGGCAGCATGAGCTGGTTGGCGGCGGGCACGGCGGAGTGCGCATAGATCATGGTCTTGTCGGGGTCGATACCGCAGGCAAGGTAGTCCATGACCATGTTGTACACGTTGTCCTGGATGTGCTCGGTGGTGTCGCGGTCGGTGATGACCTGGTAGTCGGCGATGAGCACGTTGGTCTTGGCGCCCATGTTCTGCAATTCAACGCGGCCCTTGAGGGTGCCAAAGTAGTGGCCCAGGTGCAGACGGCCAGTGGGGCGGTCACCGGTAAGCATGGTGAACTTCTCGGGCGTCTTGGCCAGGCCCTCGCGAATGGCGTTGCTCTTTTGCAGCGCGACTTCGTAGCTGTTCTCGTTTGGCATGATTGCTCCTAACGTATGTTCATGGGTCAAGATGATAACGCGTTTATTGGAGGGTCGGGGCGTAAGTAGGCGAGGGGCGGGAGAGGGACGCGCGTGGTGTGGCATGTGCGATGGGTGCGGCGCGGCCGCGCTTGGCTAACGGTGCCTTGGCACATCCTCGGCAGCTTGCCCTAGAGCTTGTGGTGGCGCTCTTCTTTGCGCTCCTCGGCTGCCTGCTCCTCCTGCTTAAAGGCGGGGTCGTCGGGGGTGACGAGCTCGTCCTCGTGCGTACGCTTGTTGTAATGGTGGCGCAGCACGGGTTCAAACAGATGTAGATGCTTGGCAAAGGCCGCCGAGCCAATGGCGAGCACGGTAAAGATGAGCACGCGCATGGGCACCTCGACCTGGTTAATCGCGGCGGCGCCGGCCGAAAGCATGATGCACCAGGCATAGATGAGCAGCACGGCCTGTTTTTGGTTGTAGCCTTCTTGGATTAGGCGGTGGTGGATGTGGCCCTTGTCGGCCTGCCCGATGCTAATGTGGGCGCGCCTGCGGCGCACGATGGCGCTAAACGTGTCGACGATGGGCACGCCGGCAACGATGAGCGGGATGATAAGCGAGGTGAGCGCGGCGGTGCGGCTCACGTTGAGCAGCGAGATGGAGCCCAGTGCAAAGCCCAGAAGCAGCGACCCCGAGTCGCCCAAGAAGATGCTTGCGGGGTTGAAGTTGTAGCGCAAAAAGGCCAGACAGGCGCCAAAGAGCGCAATGGAGAGCGCGGCGGCGTCGATGCGGCCCGAGAGAACGGCCATCGAAAACATGGTGAACGACGCGATGCCGCAGATACCCGTGGCCAAGCCGTCGAGGCCGTCGATGAGGTTAATGATGTTAGTGAATGCCACCAGATAGATCACGGTAATGGGGTAGGCGAGCCATCCGAGCATGATCTCGCCGGGAGCAAACGGGTTGACGATGACGCCGATTTTTAGGCCGCCCATGCAGGCGATAAGCGCGGCGAGGACCTGTCCGGCCAGCTTTTGCTTGGGCGTGAGCTGGAAGACGTCGTCGATAGCGCCGGTCGCAAAGATGACGGTAAAGGAGAGCGCCAGCATGGGATAGCTAATGTGAAGGCGCGGGTGCGGTACCAGGACGGGTGGCCAGCCTAGGTACCAGGTGCCTAGGATTTGCACAATGCAGGCAACGACCAGGCCCAAAAACACCGCCGTTCCGCCCAAACGCGGGATGGGCTTGGTGTTGATGCGGCGCTTAGAAGGATAGTCGACGGCATCGAGCTTAATTGCCAAGCGCTTGACCAGGGGCACCGCGAGGAAGGTCGTGATAAAAGCCGCCGCTGCCACGCATAGGTACGGTATGTAGCTCGGGGATGAAGCCATGAATCTAAAAACCGCCAAGCGTCGAAGGAAAAGGTCAGAAGAACGCCATGCGCAAAGGGCATAGCCGAACCATAATACTCGACCAAGGGGGGTGCATGTAATTGCACGCAGCGATAATCACGCGCTTACCAGATATTGGGATGTTGTCGATGGCTTGTCGGGATGCCGGCGGGGATCCATATGGACTGTATGGTGATTTTCGGCAAAAGAAAACCACCCCCCACGTTACGAAAATGAACCCACCTAAAACAGGTGGGTGCCCTCATCGACTGTTCCAGCGTCCTTAACAACGAAGGATACCTGTACTAGGTACGACTGTGTGGGCTCCCTAAATAAACGCGACGGTTCACCCAGTTGCTCCGCGGGGGGCGGAATACCTACATCATAAAGCGGCACTTTATCGATTCCAGTCTTGACATTACAAAAATCGTGTCGGACGATTACGGCGCCTTGGGCTCGAGCCGTCTGTGGGGTTGATCCCTTTACGTTTGAGCTGCTGAATCGTTGTTTTGGAGCATGGTTTTATGCCGACGTCGTTGACCGAACTTTTTTCGCCCGCCTGCCATTTGTGTCCGCGCCGTTGCGGTGCGGCGCGCGATGAGGGCGCGCACGGCGTCTGCGGTGCTAACGACACGCTCAAGGTGGCCCGCGCCGCGCTTCATATGTGGGAGGAGCCGCCTATCTCGGGCGAGGCCGGTTCGGGCACGATCTTCTTTAGCGGCTGCTCGCTCAAATGTATCTACTGCCAGAACCACGAGATCTCGACCGGCAATTTTGGCCTTGAGATTTCGCCTGAGCGCCTGGTCGAGATTATGCTGGAACTGCAGGACCAGGGTGCCAACAACATCAATTTGGTGACGGCGACGCACTATGCGCACCTGTTGCCTGCCGCGATTGCCGCGGCGCGGGCGCGCGGACTGGTTATCCCAATCGTCTACAACACGAGTGGTTACGAGCGCGCGAGTGCCGTGGCGGCGCTGGGCGACCTGGTCGATGTGTGGCTCACCGACTTTAAATATGCCGATGCCGGGCTTGCGCAGTCGCTCTCCCATATAAAGGATTACCCGCGTGTGGCCGTGTCGGGTCTGGCCCAGATGGCGCGCGAGATCGAGCGCCGCGGGGGAGAGTTGGTGGACGAGGACGGGCTTATGAAGCGTGGCATGATCGTGCGTCACCTGGTGCTTCCGGGGCATGCAGACGATTCGTGTCGCGTGCTGGACCTGGTGTGGCAGACGGTGGGCGACGTGCCGATCTCGGTTATGAACCAGTACACGCCCAATGCGCTCATGCGCGAGCAGGGCGGCGACCTGGCACGCGCCGTGACGCGTGAGGAGTACGAGCAGGTGCTCGACCATGCCGACGACCTGGGTTTTACGACGATGTTCTGGCAAGAGGGCGGCGCGGTAGACGAGAGCTTCACCCCGGCCTTCGACACCACCGGTGTTCTTACCAGCGCAAAGTG
>DBFCNY010000196.1:0-4450 GCA_048298285.1 Collinsella sp. | reverse complement strand
GTCCCTATTTCACCGCAACTAATGAGGGGACGGGATTAGCGCAGCAGGCCGGCTACTTCGCCGGCTAGGGTGATGGTGCCGGCGGCTACGAAAGGCTCGTCTGCGACATCGAAGGCAGCGAGGGCCTCGGACACGCTCAGGTATACGCCCGCGAGTTTGTCCGCGTCCACCATGGCCGCGAGCTCCTCTGCCGGCAGGGCGCGATCGGAATCGGTCTGGGTCACGACCACGCGCGGGAAGGCCGGGATCAGCACATCGACGATGCCCGCTACGTCCTTGTCTGCCAGCGCGGCGCATAGCAGCGTGGGGCGATTCTCCACGCACGGATCGATCTCATCCAGCGCGCCTACAAAGTTCTCGCAGCTCTGAGGGTTATGGCAGGCATCGATCAGCTTGAGGGGATCGGTCCCCAGCACGTCAAAACGACCCGGTGTGGGACAGCCCATAAGTGACGCATCGAGCTTGTCATGATCGAGTTCGCGACCCAAATACCCCTCGCAAAGCATAATCGCGCACGCGGCATTCTGCGGCTGATAGGCCGGCTTGACCATGCTCGACGTATAGATTGCACGCGGCGTGGTGCAGCTAAACTCAACCGTGTCGCCCACATGCGCCGGCACCTTAGTCGTGGCGTGGCTCACCACGAGCGGCACGACGCCGCACTCGCGGCAACGGGCATCCATCACACGCTGAACACTCGCCTCATGCGTGCCCTCGCCCAGCACAACAAGGCGCCCGGGCTTGATGACCGCGGCCTTCTCCCCCGCAATGGCCTCGAGTGTATCGCCCAAAATGCGCGTGTGATCGAGGCCGATGCCCGTGATTGCAACGGCGACGGGATCGGTCGCACTTGTGGCGTCCCAACGCCCGCCCATACCAACCTCGAGCACGGCAACATCCACCGCGGCCTCGGCAAATACCACAAGCGCAGCAGCCGTCAGCAGGTCAAACGGCGTAATGGTATAGGCACGCTCCCCCGCCGCCACACGACGGCCATTCACGCGATGTCCCGCCTCAACAGCGGCCGAAACGCCACGGGCAAACGCCTCGTCACTCACGACGTGCCCATCAACCTCCATGCGCTCGGGATAGCGAACAAGCTGCGGCGACGTATACAGCGCGGTCTTGAGCCCCTCGCCGCGAAGAATGGCGGCCGAAAAACGCGTGGTCGAAGTCTTGCCATTGGTACCGGCGACCTGAATGCAATCAAAGTACTCGTCCGGACGCCCCAGCTCATCAAGCATATCGACAACCGTCTCAAGCAGAGGCCCAGCATCCCCAGAAATCCGCCCCGTATCAGCAGCAAGCCCAACAGCCTCATCAAACGAAAGCAACTCAAACGAGAACGGCACAGAATACGACCCAGAACGCTTAGCCATAACCCAAAGTCCCCTCAACATAAAAAGAGGCCCGTAATAAACAACGAGCCCCTCCCATTCAAAATATCAGCCAAACACCGTTGCAGCGGAATCAAGGCCACAACCCAGTGGCCCCAACACGCCAGATGCAAACAACCACGTAAACGAACTAGGAGCGGCCCGATGCTTTGCTCGCCGCAAGTTCCGCACGCAAAGGACAGCACTTAATGTGCTGTCCGTCTTGCGCAGGACTGTCCACAGCGGAGAGCAAAGCATCGGGACGCGCCCCCAAGTTAGACCTACGAGAAGTCTGCAACCTGAGCAGTCAGCGCCGCCAGGATCTCCTTGAGCTCAGCTGCACGGTCCCTCTTCTTCTGCACCACCGCAGGCGCGGCCTTGGCCACGAAGCCCTCGTTAGCGAGCGTCTTCTCGCAACCGGCGAGCTCCTTCTGGGCCGCGGCGATCTCCTTCTCCAGGCGTGCCTTCTCGGCCGAAAGATCGACCTTGCCCTCGAGCACCACAAAGACCTCGACGCCGCTGTCGACCACGGCAATGCTCGCGGCCGGCTTCTCAACGTCGGTACTCATGACCAGCGAGGCGGTGTTCGCCAGCGGCTCAATGGTCGAGCGCAGGCTCTCGAGCTTCTCGATATCCTCAGCACCGGCGCGCACGACCACGTCGAGCTCTGACTTGGGGCTCAGGCGATAACGCGAACGCGTGGCGCGGGCGGCAGACACGACGGCGCGGCACAGCTCAAACGCGCGCTCGGCGTCCTCGTCAACATACTTGACGTAGTCGGCGGGCTCGGGCCACTTGGCGATCATGAGCGCCTCGGCGCGGTCCACGTTGCCCTCGGCGTCCAGGTCGAGCACGCTCGCCGGCATGTTGTCCCAGATCTCCTCGGTGACAAACGGCATAAGCGGGTGCATCAGGCGAATGGAGGTGTCGAGCACAAAGATCAGGTTGCGCTGGGCCTGCAGACGGCCCTCGCCCTTCAGGCGGGCCTTGGTGACCTCGACGTACCAGTCGCAGACCTCGTTCCAGAAGAACTGCTGCACGCCGCGGGCCATATCGCCAAAGGTGTAGTTCTCGATGCCCTCGGTGACCATCTTCACGGCCTTGGCCAGGCGACTGAACATCCAGGCGTCGGCCGGCGTCTCCACGACGGGCTCGCCGGGCGTGTAGCCCTCCATGTTCATGAGCAGGAAGCGGCTTGCGTTCCAGATCTTGGTCACAAAGCTCTTGGCCTGCTCGGTGCGCGGGCTGTCGATGAGCTTCTTGGTCTTCTTGTCGATGTTCGCGTCGAACTTGACGTCCTGGTTGTTGGTGCACAGCGTGAGCAGGTTGTAGCGCATGGCATCAGCGCCGTACATACCGATGAGGTCCATGGGATCAACGCCGTTGCCCTTGGACTTGGACATGCGGCTGCCGTCCTTGGCCAGGATCGTCGGGTAGATGACGACATCCTTAAACGGCACCTCGTCCAGGAAGTACAGCGAGCTCATAACCATGCGGGCGACCCACAGCGCGATGATGTCGCGCGCGGTGACGAGTGCCGTCGTGGGATGATGGCCCTCGAGCAGCTCCGGCTTTTGCGGCCAGCCCTGCGTGGCGAAAGTCCACAGCTGCGAGCTGAACCAGGTGTCCAGCACGTTCTCGTCCTGATGCACGTGATGACCGCCGCACTTGGGGCACACGTCGGTGTCCTCGGTAAGAGCGTCCTCCCAGCCGCAGTCCTCACAGTAGAACACGGGGATGCGGTGGCCCCACCACAGCTGGCGCGAGATGCACCAGTCCTTGAGGTTTTCCATCCAGGTGGTGTAGGTCTGCGTCCAGCGCGCGGGGTGGAAGGTGACCTTGCCGGAGTTGACGGCGTCGAGCGCCGGCCCCTTGAGCTTGTCGACGGCCACAAACCACTGCTCGGACAGCCACGGCTCAAGCGCGGCGTCGCAACGGTAGCAGTGCATGACGGAGTGATCGAGGTCCTCGACGTGATCGAGCAGGTCGTGCTCCTCGAACCACTTGATGACGGCCTCGCGGCACTCGTCGCGGTTCATGCCGGTGAACTCGCCGTAGCCCTCGACGACCACCGCGTGCTCATCGAAGATGTTGATCTGCGGCAGGTCGTGGGCCTGACCCATAGCGTAGTCGTTGGGGTCGTGAGCAGGCGTGACCTTAACGAAGCCGGAACCAAAGTTAGCGTCGACGTGCCAATCCTCAAAGATGGGGATCTCGCGGTCGACGATGGGGAGCTTGACGGTCTTGCCCACGAAGGCGGCCTTCTCGGGGTCCTTCGGGGAGACGGCGACGCCCGTGTCGCCGAGCATGGTCTCGGGGCGCGTGGTGGCGACGACGATGTAGTCCTGGCCGTTGACCGGCTCGGTCAGCGGGTAGCGCAGGTGCCACAGGTGGCCCTTCTCGTCCTTGTACTCGGCCTCGTCGTCCGAGATAGCGGTAGTGCAATTGGGGCACCAGTTGACGATGCGCTTGCCGCGATAAATCAGGCCGTCGTGGTACCAGTCGCAGAAGACCTTGCGCACGGCCTGGGCATAGTCCTCGTCCATGGTGAAGCGCTCGTTGTCGAAGTCGACGGAGCAGCCCATACGCTTGATCTGCTCGACGATGATGCCGCCGTACTCGTGGGTCCAGTCCCAGCAGGCGTCGACAAACTTGTCGCGGCCAATCTCCAGGCGGCTAATGCCCTCGCTCTTGAGCTTCTTGTCGACCTTAGTCTGCGTGGCGATACCGGCGTGGTCGGTACCCAGCACCCAACGCGTGGACTTGCCGCGCATGCGGGCCATACGGATGATGGCGTCCTGGATGGAGTCGTCGGTGGCGTGACCCATGTGGAGCTTGCCGGTCACGTTGGGAGGCGGAATGGTGACGGTGCAGTCGCCCACGCCCTCACGGCGCTTGTAGTAGCCGCCGTCGAGCCACTTCTGCAGGATCGCCGGCTCGTTGGTCGACGGATCGTAGTTCTTGGGCATCTCTTCCATATATCTCTCCCTGTCCCGCCGGCGTGTCCGCCTGCTTGGTTTTCGCTCGGTCAGGTCCTGGCTCGCACGAAGAGCACATTAAGTGCTCTTCGGCTC
>DBFCNY010000195.1:0-3169 GCA_048298285.1 Collinsella sp. | reverse complement strand
ATGTTGCTTAAGCTGTTCCGAATCAATCACTGCACATGCCTCCTTGGCATAGAAAAGGGGCGCTGTGCATAGACAGCGCCCCTGTAAAGGCGGCATGCTCCCTACGCCAGCATTAACTGACAGGTTCAAAGGATTGGGCCCCATGCCCTCTCAGCCTTGTGGTTTGCACCGCCGGCACTCCCGCATCGAATCTGTTGTTCCCTATACTAGCGCACCTGCCAAAAAGGGACAGGTTTATTTTGGCAGGTCGTTACAATAGGTAGGACCGATACGAATGGGGGCCTTATGATTAAACTTGTGCTGACCGATATGGACGATACGCTGATTCCAGCCGGGCATGACGGCGCCAGCGACTACGCCATTGAGGGTATTCATGCCATGCAGGCGGCGGGTTTGCACTTTGGGCCGGTTTCGGGTCGTCAGCCGTCCGCGATGGGCTGGATGTTCAAAAACCGTTCCGGGTGTTATTCGACCGGTGCGTTCTGTAACGGCCAGGTGATGTTTGTTGACGGCGAAGTAGTCGCCTCGCGCGCAATCGACAACGATGCTCTGATGCGTTTGGCCGACTATCTGGAGCAAGAGACCGACGATACATTTCTAAAAGTCTACAGCCTGGGCGATGACTTTTGGGGCAACGATGCCCATTGTGTGACGAGTGACCCCGAGCGCGTTCGTCGCGCCATGGAGTCGGGCGGCAACGCGTGGCTCAAAGGCGAAGAGGCCCCATGTCGTCCCGTCGTCGATGACGCGTCGGTGTTTAAGGCGAATATCTGGAGTGCCCGTTCGCGTGAGGAGCTCGCGGAGCTACGTGAGCGCGTTGCCGCTGAGGTGCCGGAACTCTCGCTTGTGTTTCCCAACAACCGAGTGCGCCTGTTCGACATCCTTCCGGCTGGTTGGGACAAGGGCTGCGCTGCGCTGGAGCTGGCGCGCGCTTTGGGCCTGACGCCCGACGAGGTGGCCGTATTCGGCGATTCTGATAACGATTTGCCCATGATCGATGCCGTTCCTAACTCCGTTGCAGTCGCCAATGCCAACGAGGCCGTCACGGCTGCCGCACGCTGGCATATTGGCGCTGCGGCAGATGATGCGGTTGCCGGGGCTCTGCATCAGATTGCCGCCTGCGCCGCGACGGGGGAGATGCCGTCGTTTATGCGTCAAATGGACGCGGCAGGTTTTGGCGTCACGAACGTCTAGGGAGAAGGCTATGAAGCTTCAGCAGCTCAGATATGTTGTTAAGGTTGCCGAATGCGGTAGCATCACCGAGGCCTCGCGCCGGCTCTTTGTGTCGCAGCCCTCGATTACCGCGTCGATTCGCGATCTCGAAAACGAGATGGGTGTGCATATCTTTGAGCGCACCAACAAGGGCGTCATTGTGTCCGAGGAAGGCGAGACCTTCTTGGGCTACGCGCGCCAGGTGCTCGACCAGGCCGACCTGCTCGAGGGCAAGTACAAAGGCACGTCCGAGCAGGTGCCGCACTTTAGTGTGAGCTGCCAGCATTATTCCTTTGCCGTTAATGCGTTTGTCGATGTGATCCGCGAGTTCGATGCCGCGCGCTACGACTTTACCCTGCGCGAGGAGCAGACCCACGAAATTATCGAGGATGTCGCGCATATGAAAAGCGAACTCGGCATCCTGTATCTGTCGGAGCACAATCGCGAGGTCATCGAGCGCATGCTTGCCGCCAACGAGCTCGTGTTCGAAGGGCTCTTCTGCGCCACGCCGCATGTCTTCGTCTGCGCCGACCATCCGCTGGCGGGCCGCTCCAGCGTGACGCTCGAGGATCTGGAAGACTACCCGTTCCTGTCCTACGAGCAGGGCAGCTACAACTCGTTTTACTATTCCGAGGAGCTGACCTCGACGTTCGAGCGTCGCAAAAATATCCGCGTGCGCGACCGTGCGACGTTGTTCAATTTGGCCATGGGCCTCAACGGCTACACGGTATGCTCGGGCGTGATCAGCCACGAGCTCAACGGCCCCGGCATTATCTCGATTCCGCTCGACGTGGACGAGTACATGGAGATTGGCATCATCACGCGCAAGAACACGACGCTCACGCGCTACGGTCGGGCCTATATCGACGCGATTCGTCAGCATATCTAGGCTGCTGTGCTCCGCACGGTTCAAATCTCTTTATGACAGTCCAGACTGATATAGGAATCATCTATATCAAACTGTTATAAACGTATATTTTACGATGACCATATGAGCGCTCATACTCTGTCCCAGTAAAGCAACCGATGCAAAGGGAGATATCTATGAGCACTTCGATTCAACCGAACGCGCCGTTTCGCGCCGATATCGTCGGCAGTTTTCTTCGTCCGCAGGCTGTAAAGGATGCCCGTGCCGCCTATGTCGCGGGTAAACTCGACGCTTCCGGCCTTAAGGCCGTCGAGGACGAGGCCATCCGCGACTTAGTGGCCAAGCAGAAGGCTGCCGGCCTGCAGGTGATTACCGATGGCGAGTTTCGCCGCAGCTACTGGCACCTCGATTTTATGTGGGGACTCAACGGCATTGAGCGCCGCGCCTCGCGCACGGGCTACATGTTTCACGATGAGGAGACTACCGCCGACACCGCCGCGGTAACCGGTCCCATTAGCGGCGAGAACCATCCGTTCGTCGAGCACTTCAAATTTGTCAAGTCGCTCGAGGGTGAGGGCCAGATCGCGCGCCAGACCATTCCGGCACCGATCCAGACGTTCTCCGAAGTCACACTCGACCGCTGTGATGGCCAGCAGGAGAGCCTGCGTGCCGTCTATAAGACCGACGAAGAGCTCGCCGATGCCATTGCCGCAGCATACCGCACCGTGATTGCCGACCTGTATGCCGCGGGCTGCCGCAACATCCAATTTGATGACTGCACCTGGGGCATCTATTGCGATACCGACTTTGTGTCCAAGACCGGCATGAGTCCGGTTGACCTGCAAAAGGTGAGCGAGCTGGGCGTGGCGCTCAACAATGCTGCCATCGCGGGCAAGCCCGACGATCTGGTTATCAACACGCACGTGTGCCGCGGCAACTATCACTCCACGTATGCCTTCGAGGGTGGTTACGATCCCATTGCACCGTACCTGTTTGCGCACGAGGATGTCGACGCGTTCTACCTTGAGTTCGATACGCCGCGCGCCGGTGGCTTTGAGCCGCTCAAGTATGTTGCTCCCGGCAAGAAGG
>DBFCNY010000194.1:0-3921 GCA_048298285.1 Collinsella sp. | reverse complement strand
CCAAGCGAGATGACCACGTTTGTCGAGATCGCGAGCGTGACCATGCAGGTGAGCACGCACATGCCCACGAGCGTCACGGCAAAACTGCGCGAATAGACCACGCCGGTAAAAAAGCGCTTGTACACGTAATAGATCAGGATGCCCATGGCGAGCGCCACGAGCAGCGACAGGCCAATCTTGGCAGGGTCGACCTGACCGAACGCCTCCAAGACGGAGTTCTTAAAAAAGTCCCTGGTGCTCATGGTTTAAATATCCCCTCGGTTCCCAAAATCCGATTCCCAGTAGTTAAAACCGCGCAGGTAGGCGGTCTTGTCATAACACAGGCAGTACTTTGAGACCGCCGTGAGTACGGCCGCACCCGGCGGCACCATATCGCGCACCAGCTGCGGACAAAACTCGGTAAACTTGACCTCCATCACCAGCTTGCCGGGCTCCAGCACGGGCAGCGCGGGCAACGTCGCGTCAAAGATGTCAAAGCTCCCCACCGCCGCACGCACGTTGCTATCAAAGGTAATGCGCACAGTGCCCTCGTCCATCACCCACGGCTCGCGCTCGTAGTCCACGATGGTCCGCGGGCGCATCATATTGCAGATGCACTCGATGTAGAACTCGCGACAGAGCGGATAGGGGCTCCTCAGCAAAAAGTCGTAGTCGCCAGCCAGAATCTGCTCAAACTCGCCACGCGTGAGTGGCGCGTCCTCCTTGTAGATCCAGCTGCCGTACTTCTTTTTGCGCTCGAGCTTAATCACCTTGTCGCTGCCGTTATAGATGCGCACGCGATACTTTTTGCGCATGAAAATACCGGCGTCTTTTTCCTCGTAGGCCGAGTTGCAGTAGTCGTCAAAATACAGGCTGCGAATAGTGTAACCGCCCGCCCGCGCATGCTTGTCCAGCTTAAACACCGGCGCCATGCGACAGGCAAGCGCGGCGTGTTCGCCCTCGTTAATGAGATATTTGAGCTCGTGGCGGTAACGCTCCTGCGTGGTACGCGCGGGAGGTGCCGCCAGGCGCTCAAACAGAGCGCTAGCCCTCCTCATACGTGTCCTCCACGACCTTACCGCCGTCTTGCACGTAAAAACACTTCATGCCATAGTGCTTGCCGTCGTCGGTCACATAGTAGTCAAACGCATCTTGCGTAAAGCCGTCGGAGTTGGTGGCACGCACGCGCACAAAATACTGGCCGGTATCGGGCGCATCGCAGGTCACCTCGGGAAGCAGCACGTCCTCGGCCTTAAAGACCACGTCGCTTATGGCATAGTCGCGCGCAAGCTCTACGGTGTAGCGAATATCGCGCGCCTCAAAGTCGTAGGACGCATCCCAGTTAATGCGCAGCTTACCGTTATCGATCTGCGGCACGCCGATGTAGAACGGCATGGGCTTTTTAAAACTCTCGCGAAAGCTCTTGTAGTTCTCCTCGATCTCGGAGGGAATCGCCGCGGCGATCTGCTCATATTGGTCCTTGGTGACAGGCAGATGGTCGATATCGGGCGAAGCAAAGACCAGGGATTCAGTCACCTCGCGGTAGTGCTTGATCATCTTGGTTAGGCGAGTCTCGGTCAAATACGAGCGCAAGTCCTTGACGGCACGGTCGAGTTCGCTGCGGAACGACTTGCTGCGCAACGCGCGGTTAAACAGCACGTTGCCCCAGTAGTTGCTTGCGCCGCGCTCCCAGCTCGCGTAGTCCGAAAACCCGGTAAGAGAAAGCTCCAGCTTACGCAGCATACCGTCGTTATCCCAATCCAAAAAGTACCAGGTATTTGAGTTGAGAGGGCTGTACAGATAGCAGTTGCGGTTCTGCGTATCGCAGTTGCCCGTCAGGATCTGAAACGCCAACCAATAGACCAGGTTCTCGGTATCAAAGTAGGTGTCGAGCACGTCATCGATCTTTTGCGATTCGTCGTTGAGCGCATCGAGCATCTCGATGAGCTTGGTGTGGTCCGTATCGCCCTTAATCTCAAGCATGCCTTCAAAGCTTGCCTGGTTGTAGTCGGGATCATCGGCAAGCTTAATGGTGTCCTCGTAGCGATGGAAATCAAAGCTGTTCACCTTGTACAGGTGCCCGCTCTTATCCAGGCCATGTGCCTTAAGCGCCGTCTTGTTGAGCTGCTCCACCTGCGTAAACAGGCCGTAGTCCTCAAAGGTATCGTTGGACTTTTCGGTCTGGTCGCACACCCACAGATGCACAAACTGCGTGCGCAGGCCCATCATCTGGGGAATCCCGCGGATAAGGTCATAGGCCATCTTGTTGCGAAAACGCATACCCTCGCCCATGTGCTTGTTGAGCGCAATCGCACGCTGCTGGCGCCAGGTACCTTTTCCTTTTTTGAGCTCCACCTTGTAGTTCTTTTGCGTATAGGTACTCGACGTCTGACCGCGCACCTGCACCGTGGCGTTGGGCGCCTCCTCGCCATAGCCCACCTCGCCAGCGACGGGGCCCTTATCATCGCCTGGCTGCAGCAGGCCCATAACCTGATAACGCGTCACGCCCATGTCGGCATAGTCGTAGACCGAGTACGTATTGATCTCGGCCCAGCTGTGGTCGGTGTTCTCGGAGCTGTTACCGCGCGAGACCGTCAGGTACATGGTCACAATGCCCGAGTCGTCGTAGACCTCGTACAGCTCGTCCTTATCGCGAAGGTGCTTGGTCTCGCCCGAGGCCTCAGCCTTTTTAATCTTGTCCTGCTTTTTGACCTTTTTGGTCGAGGATTCGTCCTGAGACGAGCAGCCCGAAAGCAACAGCGCACCGGCAGCCGCCTCGATCAGGCAGCGGCGAGACATCAACTTATCGATCATCAGAACCTCCCCAATGTTTTTGGTACAGGCGAACCACCATACGTTCAAACGCACTGCGCGGCTCACCGCCCACGCGCTTGTCCTCGTAGCGTTGCTCAACACGGTCGAGCACCCGGCCAAGTTCGGTAAACCAGCCCGTCTTGTCAGTAGCCACAATGGGCTGCTGGCTCAGGATACGATACGGCAAGTTGGCGGTATAGGTATCGAGCCGCAGCAGCGCCACGATAAAAAACACCGCCGCACCCAACAAAAAGCCAAAGCCGTAAAACTGCTGCGGCAAAAGCAACGACACGGCAGTCGCCAGCCCGGCCACACCGGCAAACAGTCCCGAGGCCAGCACGGCCCCCTTGTAGTCGGTAAAGTACAGCAAGATGAGCAATAACGTATTGCCCACGGCATACAGGCCATAGCCCACGCATAACGTGCGGAAATACCCGTGCATCAGGTTGTTAAAGCCCAACGGTAGGGCCGACAGCACCGTGGTCTCGAGCGAGATGACCGCCGCCGTCACAAACAGTTGCTTGAGCGCACAAAAGCGCAGTTCTCGGTTGAGCGTGGCAAGCATTTCCTCCTCGGCAACCACAATGTCGCCCACCACGCCACCGTCGTTGAATAGGCTGTAGTAGTCGCGGTAGCGCGGATAAAAGTTGACCTCGACCGAGACCACAAAGTTGACGGACGTGACCAGGATCGTCAAAAACGCGATGAGCGCCGGAACATCGTGGTAGGGCGCACCATAAAACAAGCCCTTGACCTGCACGCCAATGGGACCGGCCCAAATTATCACCAAGTGCGCAAAGAGACCCAGGTTGGTAAACAAGCCCGTGAGCGCCAGCGGAATAAACTGATCGAGCCACTGCAAAAAGAGCCAGGGGCTGCGTTCGCTCTGCGGAAAATATCGGTACAGCAGCACCACGTCCCAGGCGAGCATGACGCCGTAGCCCAGAGCAATTGACGCCAAAAGGCCCTCGACCGGCGGCAGCCCCAGCGCCAGCGCGGCCAGGGCGCACAGGCACGCCACGCCAATGGCAACCGCAAAGCTGCATAGGATACCGCGGTAATCCTTGATGGCCGTGAGGTAACTCATGCCGTTCCAGTTGACAATCATAATGTTAAACAGCCACAGGC
>DBFCNY010000193.1:0-1927 GCA_048298285.1 Collinsella sp. | reverse complement strand
ACCCCATGGTGCTGATCGTGGCCACCATGGTCGTGGGCATCATCGGCGCGTTCTTCGGCGTGCTGGCGTAGGTTCCTGCGTTTTATTCTGCCCCCAAGGGAAACGGCGACCCATTGCGGTCGCCGTTTTTTATTACCGAAAGCTAGCTGGAGGTGCTTCGTGATTCGATCTGACAATCCACCCGATAATGGCGTGAGCGGGGCGATGTATCTATTTGGCACGGCGCTCTTATGGAGTTTTATCGGCATCCTCGTTCGCGCCAATTCGCAGTCAGCTCTTTTGATCGGTGCCGTTACGGCAATATTTATGGCGCTCTTTATCCTGCTCGTCGGTAGGCCCGTCCTCCGCGTCAGCCGTCTTATTGTCCTTGTGGCCGTCTGCAACTTCGTGACGGGCACCACGTTTAACTTTGCCAACCAGCTCACGACGGTCGGCAACGCGATCGTTCTGCAGTACACCTCGATGATTTTTGTTATTGTGTATCAGTCGCTCGCAACTCGCACGTTGCCCTCGCCTGCGAAGATTGCCTCCGTGTTGGTTGCTTTTACGGGTATGGGACTTTTCTTTTTAGGCGATTTGAGCGCCGAGGGCATGCTCGGCAACCTGCTTGCCGTCATTTCGGGAGCCACCTTTGGGCTGTGTTTCTTTTTGAACTCTCGCCCCGATGCGTCGCCCATGGTGTCCTCGCTCATCTCCTGCGGCATCTCGATACTGCCGATCGTCTATTTTGCCGGCGACCTAGGCTCCGTGAAACCCTTTGAGTGGGGGCTTATGCTGGTGCATGGCCTTTTTTGCAGCGGCCTTGCGAGTGTGCTGTATGCCAAGGGGATTGCGCGCACCAACGCGTTTGCGGCCAACTTGGTCTGCATGAGTGAGGTCGTGCTCGCTCCCTGCTGGTCGGCGCTCCTCTTTGGCGAGGTCTTTAGCTGGAACGAGTTCTTGGGCGCGGCGATGATCGTTTTGGTGATTGTGGCCAACTTGGCATCCGATGCTTTTGGCGACGGCTTTCTGGTGGCGCTTGTCCGCCATCGAAACAAAGAGCGTGCCTAATGGGATGCGCCTGCCGTTTACGGTAAAAAACACCCCGCTGAGCGACTGGTATTAAATAAGGCGAACCTGCATACCTATAATTGGTATCAAATCATTTGTGCCTGGTATGGGTGTTAGCAGCACGCCAGGTGCGGTTCGGACCGTGTGGTCAAACTCCCGGATTGATATCAATAACGCGCGCGACGGGAGTGACGACGGTTCGAGATTCCTTATTGGGAGGAACTATGCTTGTCCAAGCAATCCTCGTCGGCTTAGTCGGAGCTTTTGGATGTCTCGACTACCAGCTCGGCACCCTCTACGCGTTCCGCCCCATCGTCCTGTGCCCGCTCGTGGGCCTGGTGCTGGGGGACCTGCAGACTGGCCTTGCCGTTGGCGCCAGCCTGGAGTTGCTGTTCATGGGCTCGATCTCCATCGGCGCCTACGTGCCGCCTAACGAAACCGTCGGCGGCGTGCTCGCCTGCGCGTTTGCCATTCAGCTCGGTCAGGGTACCGAGACGGCCATCGCGCTCGCCATGCCCATCGCCGTCCTTGCACTGACGATCGGCAACATTACCAATGCCTTGTTCCCTGTGTTTGTCGATATGGCAGATAAGTTCGCCCTCAAGGGAAACCTCAAAGGCATCTACGCCGTTCATTGGGGAATTGGAATCTGGGGTTGCGTCGAGTACTTCCTGCTGTGCGGCGGCGCCTTCTATTTGGGTTCCGACGCCATCCAGGGCCTGCTCGACTTCATCCCGCCCTTCATCATCGACGGTTGCGGCGTTGCCGCCAACATCCTGCCTGCCATGGGCTTCGCCATGCTCGGCCGCCTGGTGCTCACCAAGCAGCTCGTGCCCTTCTACTTCCTGGGCTTCCTGCTGTGCTCCTACGCCAACGT
>DBFCNY010000192.1:0-3452 GCA_048298285.1 Collinsella sp. | reverse complement strand
GGACCACAACCCGTCGCTCTAGCCAACTGAGCTACACCCACCGTGTCCTGTGCGCTTCGCGCTCGACTATTATTGCAAGGAACGCCACGCGATGCAAGCCCCAATTTTCAAGAATTTTGAAAAGAGTTTTTCGGGCGCGTTTCGAGCAATTCCCACCGGTTTCATAGGAGTAAACTTGCCCCACTGCAAATGCTCGAAAGGACCAGCATGAAAGAACTCTCCAACCGTACGGCGAGATTTACCGATTCGGTCATCCGCCGCATGACACGCATCTCCAATAAGTACGGCGCCGTCAACCTCTCGCAGGGCTTCCCCGACTTCGATCCCCCGGCGCAGCTGCTCGATAGCCTCAGCGCCATCGCCAGCGACCCCAAGCCGCTCTATCACCAGTACTCCATCACCTGGGGCTCTCAGACCATGCGCGAGGCGCTCGCCGCCAAACAGGAGCACTTTATGGGCATGCCGGTGAACCCCAACGAGAATATCGTAGTCACCTGCGGCTCCACCGAGGCCATGATGGCCGCCATGATGACGGTCACGAACCCCGGCGACAAGGTCGTCATCTTCTCGCCGTTCTATGAGAACTACGGCGCCGACACGATCCTTTCGGGTGCCGAGCCCATCTACGTGCCGCTCAACCCGCCTGCGTTCGACTTTGACCGTGAGGTGCTTGAGGCGGCCTTCCGCGACAACGATCCCAAGGCGATCGTCCTGTGCAACCCGTCCAACCCCTGTGGCAAGGTCTTTACGCGCGAGGAGCTCACCTTTATCGCCGACCTCTGCAAAAAGTACGACGCCTACTGCATCACCGACGAGGTATACGAGCACATCGTCTACGCGCCCCACGAGCACGTCTATATGGCCACGCTGCCCGGCATGTTCGAACGAACCATCAGTTGCAGCTCGCTGTCCAAGACGTACTCCATCACCGGCTGGCGCCTGGGGTACACCATCGCCCCTGCCGAAATCACCGAGCGCATCAAGAAGGTCCACGACTTCCTCACCGTGGGTGCCGCCGCTCCCCTGCAGGAAGCCGTCGTCACCGCCCTCAACTTCGACGACAGCTATTACGATGAGGTCCTTGACCACTATACCGCCAAGCGCGACCTGTTCTGCCAGGGGCTCGACAGTCTCGGTCTTGAGCACAACGTGCCGCAGGGCGCCTACTATGTGATGATGGATATCTCGGAGTTTGGCTACGACAGCGACCTCGAGTTCTGCGAGGACCTGGCCTCAAAGGTGGGCGTGGGCGCTGTGCCCGGCTCGAGCTTCTTCCGCGAGCCCGTCAACCATCTGATCCGTTTCCACTTTGCCAAGCGTGACGAGACGCTCAACGCGGCGCTGGAGAACCTCAAATCGCTACGTGATAAAATCAAACCGCGCGGGTAAGGACGGCCCGACAACTAAAGCAACCAAAGAAGCCCCGCACCGCCGAGTTGCGGGGCTTCTTTTTATAGCGCTTTCTTAAATGGTTTAGCGCACTATACTTTAGTCACGGAGCAACTCGTCCCAGAGAGGAATACTATGGCAGAGCAGCAGCTTATCGGAGCGCTCGAGGCCGGCGGCACCAAGATGGTCTGCGCCACGGGCTATGCAGACGGTACGGTCCTGGAACGTGAGCAGATCGCGACCACGACCCCGCAGGAGACCGTTGAGGCCGTCAACGCGTGGTTTGCGAACAAGGGCATCGCCGCGCTCGGAATCGGCGCCTTTGGCCCCACCGCGGGCAACCCCGCCTCACCCCAGTACGGCAAGATCTTGGAGACCCCCAAGACGGCATGGCGCTACTTCGATCTGCTGGGCACCATTCAAAACGAGCTCAATATCCCCTGCGGCTACGATACCGACGTCAACGTCGCCTGCCTGGGCGAGGTCACGTTTGGTTGCGCCAAGGGCCTCACCGACGTGGTCTACCTGACCATCGGTACCGGCGTGGGCGCCGGCGTGCTCTCGGGCGGTAAGCTCGTGCACGGCATGATGCATCCCGAGGCTGGCCACATCCTGGTCACGCGCGACCCGCGCGACACCATTGGCGAGCACAGCGCCTGCCCCTTCCACGACAATTGTCTCGAGGGCCTCATCGCCGGCCCCGGCGTTAAAAAGCGCTGGGATGGCAAGAGCGCCGGAGACATGGCCGATGACCCGGAGGCCATGGACCTGCTCGCCGGCTATCTGGCACAGGCGCTCATGACCTACACGCTGTGCTACGCGCCGCAAAAGATCATCATCGGCGGAGGCGTGGCCGACCACACCCCCATCGTGCCGCTCGCACGCAAAAAGTGCGCTGAGATGATCAACGGCTATATAGTCACGCCCGAGGTCAACGACATCGATAGCTACATCGTCAACAACAGCCTCGAGGGCAAGCAGGGCATCATGGGTTGCCTGGCCCTGGGTGCACAGGCGCTTCAGTAGCAGACGCACCCACAGGGCGTGGCGCGCCCGGCAAATCCGACCTACGGAACGACGCCACCACGACTCATATAAGCCCTCAAATAAAAAAGGCCGCCTAGGACCAAACAATACGTCCTAGGCGGCTTTTTTGGCGTACATCAGCGACCGTAAGAGATATCGGAGCACAACGCCCGTTACCGCTCCACAGCAGTCGATCATCACATCGGTGATCATGCCGGCGCGTCCCGGCACAAAGAGCTGAATCGTCTCGTCGATGGAGGGAATCAGCAGCAGGAACACCGCCGTGGGCAGCAGCACGTCAAAGGTGCGCCGGCCCTCAAAATCAAAGGCGTGCGTTGCCAGAATGCCAAGCACCATATACTCGGTAAAATGTGCACACTTGCGAACAACAAAGTTGGTCACCCATTCATATGGAAGTCCCACGCCGTGCAGGAAACCGCGGATAGTTTCCATGACCGTTAGGCTCAGCGAGCCCGACCCCGAGCCGGGAACCAGCGAATTGCCCCAGATCAAGAGCGCCATCAGGCAGGTTACAACCGCCCATTTTCGATTGATCTTAACCATGCAGAAGTTATGCCTCCGCGCGGAGCGGCGCGAAGCTGGCGGTACCGCCCTCGATTACGCTCAGATAGGCACGACCCGTACGCTTGGCGGTAGAGGACTGCAGGCGCTCGATCTCTTCCTCGAGGATCTGATTGACGCGCTCGTGACAACGATTTTCCATAATGCCGGCGGCAATAGCCTCGGCTCGCTCGATGCTCTCGCGCGAGATACGGGCAGTATCCTCGGGGAACACAGCGCTGTGACGGCCGACATAGGCGGGGGCAGCAGGCTGAGGGGCAGCGACGGGAGCGGGGGCTGCAACAGGAGCAGGCTCGTCAATCTCATCCAGAATCGCGGTGGCGGCGGCCCACATGCCCTCGTGGCCCGAGTAATCGGCCATGGGAACATCAACCTCGAGCGAGGCGTCCGGAAGGTCGCCGGTGTCGATGCGATCTTGGGCATCAATCGATGCGGTGATGGCTGCAGGCTCATCG
>DBFCNY010000191.1:0-3654 GCA_048298285.1 Collinsella sp. | reverse complement strand
TGAGACGGTCCGGAAATGCAATGGAGCGGACAACGGGGCTCGAACCCGCGACCCCAACCTTGGCAAGGTTGTGCTCTACCAACTGAGCCATGTCCGCTTGCGGGTTATTAATTTACGCGAGTTGCCCAAAAGACGCAAGTACTTTTTTCAAAAAAGTTGTCCAGTACAAGCTCTTGGCAGGTAAACATGCCAAAACGATGTACTAGGCGCACGATTCCAACGCCCCGCTAAACAGCTTCACCATCCGAACGCGCGTGCCGGCACCATCGGTACGACGGGCAACCTCCACGTTGTCGACCAGCATGCGCATAAGCTTGATACCGCGCCCGCGCTCTTCGGTCGCAACCGGCTCGCTCGACCCGTCGATCGAATAGCCCGCCCCGCGATCGACAACCTCAATTACGACACGGTCGCCATAGGCCTGAACCGTCAGGACACAGCCGATACCGCCAGCGTGGTCATAGGCATTGCCCAGCGCCTCCCCCGATGCCAATGCGACGTCGTAGCGCTCGTCGCGGCGTAACGGAAGCGACTCGAGGAGCTCGGCAATACGGTGCCGATAATGTGGAAGGTTCTCGATACCCTGACGCACCTCGACGCTCTTGCTCCAGCGCGGTAACTCCCCCACCGGAATGGCAGGAATCGACTCGCGCGCCGGCCCCGCAACATGAAGGATGTCGACAAGCCGGGCAATCTCCAAAAAGCGAACGACCTCATCGGACGCATTGACAAGTGAAAGCAGGCCTTCTCGCCTCATAAGCTCACGGGCACGCGTAAGCAGGAACGCCAAACCTGTCGAGTCGATAAAGCCAACAGTTTGACAATTTATGACGACGCGGCGCACGCCGCGGTCGATCAAAGCATCTAACCGTCGGCGCAGCGCGGGCACCGAGGCGATGTCGATATCGCTCGGCGGCGTCAAAACCGCTATGTCATTCCACTCATTCATACGACCATGGTTCCCCAAAAGAGCTTGTTCGATGCATGCGTTTCCGCAGCCGCGCGGATTCGGCCCGCCCAGCGCCGTTGTTTACGACCGACCCCGCAAAAACTCAAGGGACACCAGTGCGATATCGTCGTCCAGCGCCGACTCGGTAAAGCGATCGAGTTCTCCCAAGACCTTGCCGCAGATACCCGATACACCCTCGCCCGAAACCGATAGCAAAAGGTCGCGTAGGCGCTGCTCGCCAAAGAACGCCCCCGTGCGGTCGCGCGCCTCAATCGTTCCATCGGTGTACATAAAGAGCATGTCACTAGGAGCGAACGTAAAGGTGCCCGTCTCGTACACCATGCTTTCGAACGCGCCGATCACGCCCGACTGGCATCCAAGGAGCTCGACCTCTCCCCCACGAGCCTCGTCGCCGCCAAGCGGCATCGACTCGGGCCTGATGACCATAGTGGGAGGATGGCCTGCCGAACAATAAGTGGCGCGACCCGCCTTAAGATCGATCTTGGCGATAAAGGCCGTCACAAACGTCTCGACCCTCGAGAAGCCCATGAGCATGCTGTTGAGGGAGCGTGCCATGCGAGCGGGGCCCGCGCCCTCCCAGGCATAGGCCGTCAGGGCCGTCTTGACGAGTGCGGACATGGATGCCGCTTCGACACCCTTGCCGGACACATCGCCCAGAATCATGACGGCGCAGTCGTCGGGAAGACGGATGAGAGTATAGAAGTCACCGCCGACCAATGCGGAGTTCGTGGCCGACAGATACACCGAGTCGGTCGCGATGCCCGGAACATCGCCGAGCGAATTCCTCATACCGACCTGAAGGGTCTGGGCGATATGACGCTCCTCACGCTTTTGCGACTCGCCTTCATAGATCAACTCAAAATCGTGGGCCAAGTGCACCAGGTAGTCGTATTCAAGGTCGTCGATTGGTTCTTGGCTGCCATCACGAAGCAACAAGGCACGCGTCGTCGGCCCCTTGGCAACGTCGGCGGGCACGATAGCGTCGTTGTTCCGTTGAACGCCAGCCTCCGGACGAACGCGCCCTGCCTCAATGCCGGAATCGACATAGAGACCCTGGCATGGCAGACCGTGTGCCCTCAGCCATCCGCCCATGGGCATGGACTCGTCAACACGGGTCAAGCGTACATGCTTAAGATCGTCAGCGCTCGCACCACCCAGAACCGACGCCTCAAAGCCATCCGATGCGGCTCCCAAACGAGCAGCGGGCGCCGTAGTCGAAAAGAAGAGCGACTCTGGGTCTCCCGGCAACGCCACGCGGCTGCCACCCTCAAAATCAATGACATAGGCTTCAAGGCCCGCATCGTACTCCACGGGGCAGAAATGACAATTAAGCACCGTGCAGATTTCCGTCGACACCGCTCGCGAAGCGGCGACCGGATCATCGAGATAGGTAAACAGTTCGTCACGCAGCAAATTGAGCGAGCGACCGAGCTCCGCCGTGCGACGTGAGCGCAAGCTCGATGCCATGCCGACCAACTGGATGGACAGGTAATCGCAAATAACCTCGAGCACGTTAACGTCATAGGCAAGCGGCGCCTGGGGGCGCTTCCAACCAACTTCCAACACACCGAGGACCTGCGTGCCATAGAACACGGGAAGACAGATTTCACTGCGATATGGAGGCATATCCTGCACGCGCAGCAGGTGCTTGGAACGATTATCCAGATCCATGAACATACCCGAGGCGACTCGATCTCCCTCAAGGTCCTGCTGAATCGAAAGACGACAAGCGCGCGACTCACGAAGCACGTAGGTCGGAATGCCCGCGCCGTACGGCATGAACTCGGGCAGATAGCTGTCCTCAAGTTCCTTAGAAACGCCGCGGAGCTTAAAGCCGCCACTCTCGGAAAAATAGATAGCCGCACCGGAGGCATCAAGCGTTCCGACGAGCTGATTCAAAACGGTATCGAGCAGGCTGGGGAGCTCATCGGAACCCACGGTACTCATAATGACCGAAAGCGTGCCCGAAAGACGCTTATTCGCCACCCTAAGCTCCGAAAGCGCCCGTTTAAGCTGACGGTCGTGAGAATATTGCTCTTCGATGCTGTGAAGTGCCACCAGGACGCGCGGCGCACGGCGACCAAAGATGCGCGGAGGCGTAACGGAACCCGCGCGGACCAAGACGGGAATAAAGGACCCGTCACTTAGCTTGAGCATCAGCTCGCTCTCGGAGCCGTCGGTCTCAAACGGCAGACAATGTTCGGTCGCACGCTCAAAGGCAGACGAGTACAGCACATCCTTAACGTCACCATTGATGACATCGGCGCGCTCCTCGCACATCAGGTCGAGCAAGCGATTATTCACATGCAGAATGGTTCCGTCGAGTTCGCAGATGATGACAGCATCGCTCGTGATCTCGACCAGCTGGGCAACGTCTGCCCACTCGTTGCGCTCAAGCGTTTCCATCGTGAACCTCACCGTCTATCGGTAACAAAAAAGCCTCCGAAGAGGCTTCTTAAATGCGATGGTGTCGGAGGCGGGACTTGAACCCGCATGACCAAAAAGCGGTCACTAGCACCTCAAGCTAGCGCGTCTGCCAATTCCGCCACTCCGACATGCTATGTTGTTGACGTGCAGTTCTTTTTGTTGGACCCGCGCGTGCAACGAGGAAGATAATAACCTATGATTCGAGAACTGTGCAAGCACTTTTTTGAACAAAGTTTACGAATTTGTAAATGCCTTGA
>DBFCNY010000190.1:0-1983 GCA_048298285.1 Collinsella sp. | reverse complement strand
CTTCGGACCAAGTCGTCGAGGCCAACGTTGCCGTCGAGGAGGCCCGTGCCGCCGAGGGCGATGCCGCCGGTGAGATCGCCCGTCTTGAGGGCGAGCGCCGCTCGCTGCTCTCCGAGATCGGCCGCTTGGAGCAAAGCGCCAACAATGCCGAGGTCGAGCGCGTGCGCATCTCCAAGCGCCGCGAGCAGGCTGCCGAGGCCGTTCGTGCCGCGCGCCCGCGCGTTGACGAGCTCACCCGTTCGCGTGACGAGGCGCGTGCACAGGCAAGCGACCTGGGTCTCCAGATTGCCGAGGCCAACGATGAGCTCGATCGCGTTCGCCGTGACGATTCCGAGGCCGCCGGTAAGCTCGCCGATGCCAAGGTGCGCCTGGCCCAGACGAGCGAGCGCCTGCGTTCGCTGAAGGGCCGCGTGCCCGACCTTGAGCATCGTCTTGAGGGCATCGACCGTCGTATCCGCGGAACACGCCAGGCTTCGCGCTCGCTCGAGCTGCTGCGCCTGCGCGTCGACCCTATGCACGAACGCTATTCTGCCCTGTTGGAACGCGCGTCGGATTGGGCAGCGCGCCTGCGTGACCAGGCCTCTCTGGAGGAGGCGGACTCCGCTTCGCTCAAGAAGACCATCGAGGATGCCAAGGCAGAGGTTGCCCGCGCTAAGGAGCGAGTCGATACCGCCTCCGCCGCGCAAAACGAGTTCAAGGTCGCGCGTGGCAAGCTCGAGGTGCAGGTCGAGGCTGCCATCAAGGCCATTACCGCCGATGGCACGACGGTGCTCGAGGAAGCGCTCATGCTTCCGGTGCCCACGGACCGCGATGCCGCCGAGCGCGAACTCAACCAGCTTGTGCGCCAGATCAACAACCTTGGTCCCGTTAACCAAGTTGCCATGGAGGAGTACGAGCAGCTCAAGCGCCGCGCCGACTACATCGAGGAGCAGCTGGCCGATCTGGAGAGCGCGCGCAAGGCGCTCACCAAGATCACGGTGGCCATTGATCGCAAGATGCGGAAGGCCTTCCTGGTGACGTTTGAGAAGGTCGACGCGAACTTCCGCGAGATCTTCGCTATGCTCTTCCCGGGCGGCCAGGCTCATCTGGAGATGACCGATCCCGAGCATCCTGCCGAGACGGGTATCGAGGTCGTGGCGCAGCCGCGCGGCAAGCGCATCACCAAGATGATGCTCATGTCGGGCGGCGAGAAGAGTCTGACGGCGCTCGCCCTGCTTTTTGCCGTGTACCGCACACGTACGGTTCCGTTCTATGTGCTGGACGAGGTCGAGGCGGCGCTTGATGACGCTAACCTGTCCAAGCTCATCGGAGCCCTCGATGTGCTGCGTTCCGATACGCAGCTCTTGGTTATCTCGCATCAGCGCCGTACTATGGAGGACGCTGACGTCCTCTATGGCGTCTCGATGCAAGCCGACGGCGTCAGTCGCGTCGTCTCGCAAAAACTCGATCGCGAAACCGGAAAGGTCGTGAATGCATAATGGGATTCTTCGATGCTCTCTCGCGCGGACTTGAGCGCAGCCGCGAGGCCCTCAACGAGGTCTTCTACTTTGGCGGTGAGGTCGACGAGGATTTTTGGGAGGACCTGGAGGACACCCTCGTAATGGGTGACATGGGCGCCGAGGTCGCTATCAAGGTCTCCGATGACCTGCGCGATGCCGCGGCAAAGAAGAACCTCAAGACCGCTCCGCAGCTTCGCCGCGCCCTGGCCGAGCAGCTTGAGCAGCACTTTGTGCCCATCGAGCGAGATCCGTTCTCCGATACGCCGAGCTGCGTGCTGTTTGTGGGCATTAACGGTGCCGGCAAGACCACGACGGTCGGTAAGATCGCGAGCGCCATGGCTGCCCGCGGCAAGAACGTGGTGATCGGTTCGGCCGACACCTTCCGCGCCGCCGCCATCGAGCAGCTCGATGTGTGGGGGCAGCGTGCCGGCGTACCGGTTATCAAGCGTGACCGCGGCTCCGATCCGGCGAGCGTGTGCTATGA
>DBFCNY010000189.1:0-7673 GCA_048298285.1 Collinsella sp. | reverse complement strand
CCGCATACCTTTACCTTCACCATGGCGATGCTGAACGCCCAAGGCGAGGCACCTGCCGAAGTGCTCGACCAGATCGATTTTCCCTACCCGATGATTCTGAAGCCTTCTGACGGCATCATGTGGTGGCAGCACGAGTTCGAGGGCCAGAAGAAGGCCTATGAGATTGCCGACCGCGCCGAGCTGGAACAGGTCATTCGCGATTCGTATGCCAGCGGCTACACTGACGACCTGATCTTGCAGGATCGCGTGCCCGGCAACGACGAGTACATGCGCGTGCTCACCAGCTATTCCGACCGCAACGGCAAGGTGCGCATGATGTGCCTGGGCCATGTGCTGCTCGAGGAGCATCAGCCTCACGGCGTCGGCAACCACGCCTGTATCATCACCGAGCCCAATGACGAGCTCATGGGCGGCGTGCGCAAGCTACTCGAGGACCTTCACTTTGTGGGCTATTCCAACTTTGACGTTAAGTACGACGAGCGCGACGGCTCGTTTAAGTTCTTCGATTTCAACACGCGCCAGGGCCGCAGCAACTACTATGTCACCAACAGCGGCTTTAACGTTGCCAAGTATGTGGTGGACGAGTATGTGTTCAACCGCCCGTTTGAGCCGGAGTTTGTGACGGCGCAGGACGAGGCGCTGTGGATGGTCGTCCCCATGGGCGTCGTCGACAAGTACGTCAAGGATCCCGAGCTGCGCGCTAAGGTGCATCGCCTGGACAAGGAAGGCAAGGGCGCCGACCCTTCGTTTATGAAGGGCGACTTTGTCTTTAACCGCTGGCTGCGCATGTGGCACACCAAGCTGCGCCACTTTAAGCTGTTCAAGACGTATTACAAGTAGATGAGCGCGGCGCCCGTCCGGTTTGCATCGGGCGGGCGCGGGTATGATACGCGCAATTGCGCAAGCGTCACCAAGGAGGCGGCGATGGAAAAGCTGGGAGTTATCGGTGGCATGGGCGCCGAGGCCACGTCGTATTACTACGACCAGGTGGTGCGTCATACGGCTGCTGCCTGCGATCAGGAACATATCGACATGGTGGTGCTCTCCAAGTCGACCATGCCCGACCGCACGTTGGCCATTAAGACCGGCGAGCATGCCAAGCTGCTGGCGACCATGAAAGAGTGTGCCCAGGCACTCGAGTCGCTGGGCTGTGCGCACATTGCCATTCCCTGCAACACGTCGCACTACTTCTACGACCAGATCCAGTCGTTTACGAAGGTGCCGATTATCCACATGCCGCGTGAGTCGGTGCGCTATGCTCTGGCCGGTGCGGTGATGGGGGAGTGCGAGTTCGATCCCAACCTGAGTATGCCGGCCGAGCCGGTGCACAAGATTGGCATTATGGGAACCGATGGCACCGTGGGCGCGGGCGTCTACGGCCGCGAATGTAAAGCTGCGGGTGTTGAGGTTGTCTATCCCAGCGAGAAACGTCAGAACGATGTGATGTCGCTTATCTACGATGATGTGAAGGCCGGGCGTGAGCCCGATATGGATAAGTTCGACCGCGTGATGTGGGAGTTTGCCCGTAGCGGCTGCGACCGCGTCATTCTGGCCTGCACCGAGCTCTCGGTGCTGCAAAAGTACCGAGAGATGCCCGAGATCACCCTCGACGCCATGGATGTCCTGGTGCGCGAATCTATCATCCGCAGCGGCGCCCCCTACCGCCTCTAGTTTCCGGCCTGCCAAAAAGGGACAGGTTAATTTTGGTAGGTTTTATCTGGTGAAACAGTAAAGGCCTCGGCTCGTTTGGTGCGAGCCGAGGCCTTTTGCGTTGGGCGGTTGCTGTCGGTGGTGAACTAGAACAGGAAGCCGATGGCGATGAGGGCGATACTGACGATGAGCACGGCGATGTCCAGGCCCTTGATGGGGTAGCGCTTGTACGAGCTGGCGCGCGTACGCAGATAGAAGCCGCGCTGTTCTGCCGCCAAGGCTGTGGCATCGGTCTTGCCCACGCTCGAGATGAGCAGCGGCACGCACAGTGGCAGCATGAGCTTAAGCTTCTTGATGGGGTTCTTGGTGTCGTACTCGACGCCGCGTGCGGTCTGCGCCTCCATGATGGCGTTCATCTCCTGACCAAACACCGGCACAAAGCGCAGCGCCGTGGTAAAGGTGAAGGCATAGCGATACGGTACGTGCAGCACCTCGACGCAGGCGTTGGCAAGGTCGTTGAGCTTGGTCACCATGAGCATGAGGATGAGGGGCAACGCCACACCCAGCAGGCGCAGGCAGGCCTTCGATCCTGTGATGAGGCCCGTGTCGGTGATAAAACTCCACACCACGTTGCCATCGCGCATAAAGGCCAGCTGGAGCACCAGCATGATAAGCGCAAGCGGAATCAGCAACTTGAGCAGCGAGAACAGACGGTCGACGACGCCGGCATAGGCGCCCAGCGCAAGGGTGAGTGCCAAAAAGCCCAGCAGCGCCACGTAGGTGTCGGACAAGAAGATGCCGACGATGATGGCGGCGGCGAGGCCCAGTTTGACGACGGGATTCAGGCGATGCAGCAGCGTATCGCCCGGCATGTAGTCGATGACGTTAACCACGGTGGACCATCTCCTGGGTAATTCGAACGACATCGGTGACCTCGCTCACCTGCGCAAAAGCGGGAGAGACGGAAGATGCCAGACGGCGCGAGAGTTCAATAACCTGGGGAGGCTCCACGTAGGCACGCCGCATGAGATCGATGTTCGAGAATAGCTCGTGCGTGCGGCCGCGGTCGAGGATGCGACCGTCGGCCATTACCACAATGCGCTCGGCAAAATCCGAGACGACTTCCATATCGTGGCAGACCATGATGACGGCGCAACCGCGCTCGGCCATGGTGCGCACCGTTTCCATGACGGTCATGCACTCGCGGTAATCAAGGCCGCTCGTGGGCTCGTCGAGCACGACGATCTTGGGCTCAACCACTACGACGGAGGCAAGCGCCACCATTTGTCGCTGACCGCGCGAGAGCGAGAAGGGCGCCTCGTCGGCCGGCAAGCCAAAGCGGTCGATGACGAGCTGGGCGCGACGCAGAGCCTCGGCACGGTCGATGCCGGCAAGCTCCAGGCCAAAGGCGACCTCGTTGAGCACGGTGTCCTTGCAGATCTGGCGGTCGGGGTTTTGGAAGAGGGTCGCGACCTCGCGAGCGATGCGGCTCGTGGGAACGGCTGCGGTATCCAGTCCCGTGACGCGCACGCTGCCCGAGGCGGGCTTAAGCAGGCCTGTGAGCAGCTTGGTGAGCGTGGTCTTGCCGGCACCGTTCTGGCCGACGATGCCCACGAGCTCGCCGGGATAGAGGGTCAGGTTGAGGTCGTGGACGGCGGCGCCGCCATTGGGATAGGCAAACTCAACATGGTCGAAGGTGAGCACGGGTTCGGCGTCCTTGGCATGAGGGCGCAACGACGGTGCATGCGGGGAGCCGGCGGGCGCCTGGGCTTTGCTGACCGCGCGTGCGGGGTCGACGATGCCCGAAATCAGGCGCTCGGCCTCATCGACATCCAAGCAAGGGGTACCGCTTACCAGGCCATCGGCCTCGAGGCTATTGAAGATACGCGTGACGCGAGGGCAGTCGACGCCGATGGCACGGAGCTCGTCGGTATGCGCGAAGACCTCGTGTGGCTCGCCCTGCAGCGCGATTTCGCCATGATTGAGCACGAGCACGCGGTTGCAGTACTCCGAAAGCAGGGCGACCTTTTGCTCAACGACGACGATGGTGATGCCGAGTGCACGGTTGGCCTCACGCAGGGTCTCGAAAACCAGCGTGGAGCTGGCGGGGTCGAGTGCCGCGGTGGGCTCGTCGAGAACCAAGACGCGCGGACGCATGGCGAGGATGGCGGCGATGGCTACCTTTTGCTTCTGTCCGCCCGAGAGGGTGGCGATCTCGCGGTCGCGCAGGTCGCTGATGCCGACGGTCTCGAGCGTTTCGCTCACGCGCTGCTCGATCTGGTCGTGGGGAACGCCAAAGTTCTCAAGGCCAAAGAGCGTCTCGTCCTCGACGACCGAGGCGACCATCTGCGTGTCGATATCCTGCAGCACGCTGCCGACGATTTGCGACACGTCGGTGAGCGAGGCTTCGCAGGTGTCGTGGCCGTCAACCATGACGGCCCCAAAGAACGTGCCGGTGTAGTGGTGGGGCACGGCACCCGACAGGCAGGCGGCAAGCGTGGACTTGCCGGCGCCCGAGGGCCCAATGATGCCGATGAAATCTCCCTTGTTCACGCTGAGCGAGATGTGGCTGAGCGCCTGCTCGGTCTGCGTGCCATAGGAGAACGAGACATCGTCGACGTTGATGATCGTTTCCATGGATACCTTTCATAGTCATTGGGGACGTTCTTACATGACTAGTCGTTTAAGAACGTCCCCAAGAGCTAGTTGTCTGGGACAGTCTTTTGATGATGGGGCCGTGGAGTTGCGGCCCGTCCATCATATCAGGCTATTTGTTGAGCACCTTGCGGAGGGGGAAGAAGAGGGCCTGGACCACGACGGCGTTGAAGACGGCAGTGCCGAGCACGATGGGCACCTTGGCGAGCGCCGTGGGCAGCGCGGCACCCATGATGACGGTGCCCAGGACGGCGAAGAGGGCACCCGAGACCAGGGTGGTGAGCAGACCGGCGATGAAGGGATTGACCTTGCTGCCGCCGATGTTTGACTTAACGAGCGCTGCCATCGTCAGCGCGCCGGCAAGCTCGGTGACAAAGTTGAGGCCAGGGATTGACGTAGTGATCTGGATAACGGCTGCCGACAGGATGCCAAAGATGGCAGCCTGGGCAAAGCTCGCCTGCGTGAGCGCGATGGCTAGGGCATAGGCGGCAATGATGAACTGCGGCTTGATGCCCGTGACGGCCAGGGCATTGCCTACGGTTATGTTGAGGATAAAGCCGGCGGCAAGCAGGACGGCGAGCAGGACCAGCGAGGTGATATCGAGGATGCCTTTGTCGTAAGCGGCGTTGGTAGAAATAGTACGAGCCTGAGTGTTGGCGGCCATGATGTTCTCCTTAAGGTGAGATTTGAGATAAAAGTATCCTGGACCCCCACGAAAGGGGTTAAATCGAAAAGGGGATTAATTTTGAATAATGGAGCACAGAGACGACTTTACGAGGGCCCCAGGTTGGCGCGAAAGAGGAGCGAAGCGTACTTGGGTACGCGAGCGACGAATGAACGCCAAGATGGGGTGGCTCGTAAAGCCGAGCGGGTTAGTTGAGCCTCAGGGCCTTCTGAATGGGCAGGTAGAGGGGACCGACCAGAATGGCGTTAAAGACGGCGGTCATGGCGACGACGGGCAACATGGCGGCGGCGAGCTCGCCGACCACGCCGAGCATGGCCATCTTGATGACCATGAAGATGACGCCGGAGACAAACGTGGTCAGGAAGGTTGCGATAATGGCGATGGCGGGCTTGACCTGACCGTTCTTGCCGGCGGCGTTGACGATGCCGGCCATGAGCATGGCGGCGATGCCCTCGGCGGCAAAATCGACGAACGGCGAAGTGGTGGTGATCTGGATCACGGCAGCTGAGATGAGGCCAATGACGAGCGCCTGGCCGATGTTGGGGCGAACGACCAGGATGGTGAGGCAGAAGGCCGAGATGATGAACTCGGGGCTGATCATGCCGCCCGAGATGCCTGAGATGGCCTTGCCGACGGTGAAGTTGAGGATGAAGCCGGCGGCAAGCAGAATGGCGAGCAGGACGAGAGCGCGAACATCGAGTTTGCCGCGGTCGGCGGCCTGGACGGTGCGGGGCTGGGTGGCGGTGGTGTTCTGAGACATGGTGAAAATCCTTTCGGAAGGGGAGTGCAGGAGAAAAGCGGAGGCGCGTGATGCGAATGCGATCGGGCTCGAGATAGAAAAAGGCCCCCGGTCGAAACCGGAGGCCTTCCAATCACCTAGAGCGCAAAAACAGGCGTGAGGGACTCACTGTCGACCGATCGTATTCGCATCACGCCACCACCAGTTGTTGAGAGACTTCATCGTGTTCTTCATGTTGGTGGCTCCTTTCGTGATGCCGTGGCGCGGTCGCACCTAGTTGCTGTTGCGCGGCACTATAGCACAGCAAAGTGTGTGCGGGGAAATCTTTTTTGAAAAGATTTCAGCGGTGTTTCCCGCGGTGTTTCCCGCGGTGTTTCCCGCTGGTCAAAAAGCGGGCGGGACGAACCGTGCCATCCCGCCCGCACCAGTGAGGGATTACTCCTTGTTGCGGCGATAGAGGATATAACCGCCTGCGGAGATGACGGCAACGCCAGCGATGGCGAATGCGGCCACCATGCGGCCATCAAAACGATCGCCAGTGGTGGGCAGGCCGCCCTTGGAGTTCGTCTTATTGCTGGTTACCGTGGTCGTGGTGTTGTCCGACTTGCCGGGCTTCTCAGGCTTGGTGGCGGGCTGCTCGGGCTTAGTGGGCTGCTCAGGCTGCTCGGGGGTGCTGGGCTGTTCGGGCTTACCGGGCTGCTCGGGAGTGCCGGGCTGATCCGGGGTGACCGGGTCGGTGGCAAGGGCGTCCTTGGCGTAGGTGATGGACTCCTTGAGGCCCTTGGTCTCGGTGTTCAGGTCGCTCGGGGTGAAGCGCTCGTCAAAGTTTCCGGCCTTCTGATATTCGCGCATCTCCTGGAGCAGGGCCTTGCACTTCTTGTAGGTGTTCTCGGTGGCAGCCTTGCCTGCCTTGTTGGCCAGAGCGGTGCGACCCTCGGTGGTCGTCTCGGCCAGCATAGCGGCGTCAACTTCCTTGTTCTGCTCGATGAGCTCGTTCTGGAGCGCGTCGAGGTAGGTGCGGACACTGGTACCAAGGGTGTCAGGGTTCTCAAAGCAGAGCGAGCTGATGTCCATGAGGACGTAGTTAATGGAGTTCTCGGGCTCCTCGTTGTACACGACGTCTTTCGCATTGCAGTGGTCGAAGGAGACGGTCTGATCGCTGAAGTAGGGGCTAACTTCAGTTATCAGAGCGGAGTACAGCGGGATGGCGACAGAGTACGCGGCACGGGAGAGCATTTCCCACTGGATGGTAGCGACTTCGGGATCATACCCGCGACGAATCTGGAAGAGATTGATCTCGGTGTTGCGCTCGCTGCCGATGCAATAAACGCCATCAGTGTTCGCGTTGAGACCAGGGACGTTCTCTCCGCGGTTGCCGAAGGCACGAATCAGCTCAAAGGTGCTCCAACCAGACTTGCCAGGCTTGAAGAACAGAGGCTGGATTTCGCTGACCATAGCTCCCTTTTGGACGGGTTTTCCATCCTTATCGGTGATAGTTTTAATTTCGTAATCCGTGCCTTCGGTCAGCTGACTAGCAAAATAATGGCGGCCTTGCACATAGCGGGACCATTGGTTAACGCCAGAATCGGCGAGGCTTTCGCCATACGTTTGGGCGACATCGAATTTACCGTCAGCGGAGTATTTGGCGAAACCCTTCTCCACGGGCATGGACTCGATGTCCTTGGAGTGCAGGCAGTTCTCAGTATCGTTCAGGTCGACATCGTAGTTGAGGCTGCCGATGTTGGGGTTGAGTGAGGCGACGTCGTCGGCCAGCTTCATGGCAATCCATTGATGGGCAGAAAGCGTGGCGAACAGCCAGGTCTCGGATCGCGTCGAAAATGTTGGTGTAAGGGTGACACCCTAGCGCCCGTTTAACGAAAAACGGCCTTCGTCCTAGAATCTGAAATCACCACAACAACAGGTTCTAGGAAAGGACGAAGACCG
>DBFCNY010000188.1:0-6511 GCA_048298285.1 Collinsella sp. | reverse complement strand
ATGTTGGCCTTGTGCACGGCCGTCACCTTTTTGCGGCCGCAACGGCGGGCATACTCAAAGGCATACTCCACAATGCGGCGGCTCTTGGCGATAGAGATCGGCTTGATTGAAATGGCGGAATCCGCGGCGAAGGTCTTTTGGCCCGAACGCTCGACAAGCTGCGAGAGCTCCTCGACCTCGGCAGCGCCCTCATCGAACTCGATGCCGGCGTAGAGGTCCTCGGTGTTCTCGCGCACGATAACCAGGTCGACATCGCGGAAACGCGAGCCGTCGCCCGGCTGCGACAGGCAAGGGCGCACGCAGGCGTACAGGTCGAAGTGCTTGCGCAGGGCCACGTTGACGCTGCGGAAGCCCGTACCGACCGGCGTGGTGATGGGGCCCTTGATGGCAACCTTGGTCTCGGCGACCGCATCGAGCACATGCTGGGGCAGCGGCGTGCCAAACTCGTCCATGACGCCGGCACCGGCCTCCTGGACGTTCCAGTTGATCTGGACACCGGTGGCCTCGACCACGCGGCGCATGGCCTGCGTAATCTCGGGACCGATACCGTCACCGGGAATCAGGACTACATCGTGCGCCATAATCTGTTACTCCTCGTCTTCGGCGGCCTCAGATTTTTTAACGCTAGCACGCTTCTTCTTTTTGGAGAGATCCAGGCCAAAACGTTTAACAAGCATTTCGCAAATCTCGCTCGAACGGGCCTTGAGATAGCTGCCCTTGCCGTTCTCGGCGTCGAACTTAAGGCGCAGCGCGAGCTTCTCGGCAACCTCGGCATCAATCTCGCCCTGGCCAAACTCGTACAGGCAACCAAGCATATCGCGATACTCAAGGTCGCCGTGGTAGCACTGGATGGCCTCATCCAGGATCGGCCAAGCCTCGCGCGAACGCTCGACGCCCGTAGCTCCCCACACGCACAGCAGGCGGAAGGCGGCATAGCGCAGCGTGGAGGAAATCTCGTCGAACAGCGCAGTCTCGGCGCCCTCAAAGGCATCGCCCAGCTGCTCGGGGCAGGTGGTGGCAAGCGCCGCCAGGGCATCGAGGGCCTCCCAGCGGGTCTGAGCCTCGGGGCGGTCGAGTGCCTCGATCAGCGCGGGCACGCAGGGCACGACACGCTGCGGATCGCGCTCGGCAAGCAGGTGCAGCACGCGGGCGGCAAACTGACGGATGCGGCGCGTGGGGCAGCCGAGCTCCTGGACCAGACGGTCGACGGCGTTCTCGTTCTCCTCTGCCAGCTGAAGCTGTGCCAGCTCCTCGTCGGTGAGCTGTTCTTCCTTGTTTTCTGCCATAGTTACCTCTTCTTACTATTTCTTAGCATGCTTGCCAGCACCCTTGCTGTCATCGGTGACCGAGATGAGCTGTCGGTCGGCAGCGCCATTGCGACGCGCACGGCGGCGTTCCTCGGCATCGCCCGCGTCGGCGGCGGCGCGGTGGGCCTTGTTGACGTTAAAGACCTCGTCGTGCTTGCGCCACGGACCGACGGACTCGCCAAAGCTCATCTTAAGGCCGGCGATAAAGCCGCCGAGCCAGCCGATCGGCGCAAACTGCACCAGCGGGAACAGCGAGAACACCCAGGTCAGCAGAACGACTGCCGCCGCTCCTGCAAAGTTGGCAATCCAGTAGTCGCGCTTGGTGATCACGCGCTTTTCGCACGCCCACTGGCCGCACAAAAAGCCAATGTAGATCGCAAAGAGAAAGAGCACCAGCGCAAGCACCACGAACGTCCAGCTCATGGGCGCTACTCCCCGTGATGGTGGCCGCAGCAGCACTCGTGGCCGTCGTCATGGCCGTGGCCGCCGCAGCACTCGTGGTCCTCGCCGTGGTGATGGCCACAACCGCACTCATGGTCCTCGCCGTGCTCGCCGCAACCGCAACCTTCCTCGTGAGCGCCATGCTCCTCGGGACGATACTGCGACCAGTCCAGACCGGCGGCGATGGCATCGGCCTCCTCCTTATAGAGAACCGTGATGGCCTGGGTGCCCAGCTTGGCGCCACCGATAGCGTCGAGCATGTCGTAGAGCGTAAAGGCGACGTCGGCGCCGGGCAGCGCGAGCTCGCGGTCATCGGCGTAGGCGAGCGCCAGGCGCAGGTCCTTGATGAAGTGCTCGACCATAAAGCCGGGCTTGTAGTCGCCGTCGAGCGCCTTGGGCGCCAGGCTCTCCATGGCGCCGGACTTACCGGTGCCGCCCAGGATCATCTGGCGGGTCTTCTCCAGGTCAAGGCCGCTCAGCTCGGCAAACGCCATGGCGTCTGCCATGCCGACCATGCAGGCGCCCAGCGACACCTGGTTGGCGAGCTTGGCAGCCTGGCCCTTGCCGGCGCCATCGAAGCAGCAGATGTTGGCCGCAAAGGTGGCAAGGATGTCGCGGACCGGCGCGATGTCGTTCTCGGTGGCGCCCACGATAGCCGTAAGCGTGCCGGCGATAGCACCCGACTCGCCGCCGGTGACGGGGCAGTCAAACGCCATACGGCCCGTGACCTGGGCGGCCTCGGCAATATCGCGCGCGAGCTCGGGCGAACTCGTGGTGAGGTCGATCAGAACCGCGCCGGGCTTGGTGCATGCGAGCAGGCCGTCGCCCGCCAGGTAGAGCTCTTCGACCTCGGAGGGATAGCCCACCATGGTAAAGACGACATCGGCGTTCGCCGCGGCATCGGCCGGCGTATCGGCCCAGGCGGCACCGCGCTCGATAAGCGCGGCGGCCTTGGACTTGGTGCGGTTGTTGACCGTGACGGGATAGCCGGCATCCAGGATATGGCCGGCGATGGGGGCACCCATGATTCCGGTGCCGATAAATGCGACAGAGAGCTTGTTTGCCATGAAACCTTTCCTTTTGGGTTGGGTGTTGTTACCAGGTTGAATACTCGGTGCCAGCGTTTGGGCAGTGAGTTGGGGTCGATTACGGCCGCAACGTTTGCCTACTGGCCGCGCACGCGACGGGCGATGCGGTCGGAAAGCGACGCCTTGTCGGCGCGGTTCTTACCCCAAAATGCGCAGGCCACCATGCCGGGGCCCACGTGCGAGCCAATGGTGGGACCCACGGAGCTGCGAATGATCGTGACGTCGGCGCAGCCCTCCTCCTTGCGGATGGCGGCTTCGAGCCAGTCGCCGTCCTTTTCGGCATCGGCCGTCATGATGGCGATGGGCATGGTGCGGTCGGGCACGTAGTTCTCGCGGAACGACTTGAGAATGGACTTGAGCGCCTTCTTGCGGCCGCGGTTGACGCCGATCAGCGACAGCGAGCCGGCAAGGTCGTAGGAGAGTTCGGGCTTGACATCGAGCTTTGCCGTGAGCTGCGCCGCCGCGGGCGGAATGCGGCCGCCGGCAGCCAGTGCGTCGAAGCTCTCGAGCGTAAAGTAGCCGTGGACGTAGGTCTTTGCCTCGTTTGCCCAATCGACCAGCTGCTTGGCGGTCAGTCCCGCCGAACGCTGGCGCACGGCCTCGAGCGCCAAGAGCGCGCCGGTCGCACAGGGCAGAGCGTTGTCGACCACGTAAAGCTCAAAATCGGGATACTCGGCGCGCACGGCATCTGCCGCCTGGCACGCGGAGTTGTAGCTCGACGACAGCGCCGAGGTAAAGCACAGGTAGACCGTGGGCGTGCCCTCTTTGGCGCACTCGGTAAAGAACTCGATATAGCGACCGAGCGACACAGCCGAGGTGGACACGCGGGCACCGGCGCGCATGCGATCGTAGAACTCCTTGGGTGTGATGCTCGACCAGATGTCATCCGTGCGCTCCTCGCCATCGATAATGAAGGGGAAACCCAGGATATCGACATCGAGGTTCGCGGCGACCTCGGGGCTAAAGTCGCAGCAGGTATCGACGACGATGCGGCAACGGTCCGAATGACCGGCGGATGCGGCCTTGTCCATCAAAGCGACTCCTTACGTAAAAAGGCGGCCACCCGCATGGGATGGCCGCCAACCGTTAACTCATGCAAGTTAACGTATTTTACTCGTCAAGTGTTTCGATGCGGGGCTTGATGATGCCATATCCACCATTCTTACGGTGATACACCACATTGATGAGGCCAGTTGTCGCGTTCTCGAACACGTAGAAGTCGTGGCCCAGCAGATCGGTCTGCACCAGCGCCTGCTCCTCAGTCATCGGGGTGACATCGATGACCTTCTCGCGGACGAGCAGGTCGTCCTCCTCCTCGGGCAGCAGCAGGTCGGCCAGATCCTCGACGCGCTCGACCGGTGCGACATCCGCTGCGCTGGCACCGCCCTGGCGGTTGTCCACGACCTTGGTCTTGAACTTGCGCAGCTGGCGGGTGACCTTATCGGCGGAGAGGTCGATGGCGGCGTACATATCTGCGCCGTGCTCGGCAACGCGAATCACAGAGCCGCGGGCACGAACCGTGACCTCGACGATTGCCGGGTTGGGGTTCGAGGGGTTCTTCTCATAACGAAGCACGACGTCGACTGTCATGGGCTCGATGTCGAAAACCTTGAGCGCCTCGCCGATCTTCTCATCCACATGCGCACGCAGAGCATCGGTTACCGTCGTCTTGCGTCCAGAAACCTTGATATCCATACGTGGCTCCAATCTGCCTCGGGGACTTACTGTACTGGCTATGTACCCATTGCCGTGCATTTAATCACGCGGATTCCTAAAGACCCGAATAACGATTGCTTGATACCGCATACCGAAGTCTCGTACTTTTCCATGGCAAAGTGCGCTATAGGAGGGAGCCGGCGGCTTTGTATTTGGTCCCGAAAATTGGCTTTGACCTGCTAGTTTTATTGGGATGAAAAAGCCGGGCTCCCCCATCGGGGAAGCCCGGCAGTGCGTGTTGAAACCGTGAAGAAGTGTCCTTTCCAACGTATAGGAGACACCACCCCTAGCAATAACTAGCTATTGAGTTTGTTAATGTCGTCGTCGGTGATGTTGCCTTCCTGGCTGGACGAGTTGTCCTCGGAGGATGCGGTCTCATTGTTGGAATCGGAGGACTCGCTGCCGGAGGACATGGTCTCACTGGACTCAGAGTCACCCGGCTGCACGTTAGCGCCCGAAACCGTCTTAGTGGTGAGGTCGTAGGGCATCGTGCCATACCAGACAGAGTGGACCGCCTCGAGCGTGCCGTCGGCCGTAATACCGTCGAGGGCATCGCTCACGGCACGGCACAGTTCGTCATTGGACGAGAGGCCCACAACACCAAGCGTCGAGGGCGCCTCGAGCGCACCGACATAGGAGATCTCGCTCATCAAGCGTGCAAGGTAGCCGCCGGCCGTGGAGTCGCAGATCACATAGTCGACCTCGCCGGACTCGAGCGCCTCAAAGCACTCGTTGATGTTGGGGTAGGTCTTTTGGTTGGCGGTGATGCTCTGCTTAGCAAGCGCCTCCTGCGAGGCCGAAGAGGTCTGAACGCCCAGGGTAGCGGTGTTAAGCGTTTCGATGGAAACGCTCAGTGATTCGCCGTCGCTCGTCTTTCCGAACACTGCCGCAGCGTCGTACAGGCAAGTACCAAGCGTGTTGATGTCACCATCCGTGGAATTGATGTCGCCAATGAAGATGTCGGCCTTTTTGTCGCCAAGCGCGGAATCGGCAGAAGACGCATCGACGAAGGCGACCTTGAGGCCCATGCGGCTTGCAAGGGCGCGGGCAGCGTCGACCGCGTAGCCCGTGAGGTTACCATCGGCGCCCTGCATGGCCTGCGGGGCATCGGAGGTATCGAGGGCAACCGTCAGGGTGCCGGGAGTGACCAGGGCATCGTCCGACACCGTAGGGGTAACGGTCTCGCGCTCGATCTGGTCAATCGTGGGTGTCGTGAACGTGGACAGTGGGTTGAACGCGCATCCGCTCAAGCCCAAAACGGCAATGACCGCCGCGGTCCCAGCACCTAACCGAGCCGCGTGCATCAAGCTGCCCCTCACCATGTCCACTACCCTGCCTTCTGTGTCGTATACAATCCGTGCGTTGCGCGGAATAACGGGTTGTTCCCACCAGCTGACCTGGTATTTGACCCCACACTTGCGCACCGGGGTGTTTGCTCGGGAGGCCATAGCCACCTTCACGACTGGCCCGCTCGCCCGCGAGGCGGTATTGCCCCAAAGAAAGTAGAACGGACGGTGCGGCTTACATCTAGGACGCGCCATGATCGCGCCGCGCGCACGCGGTCGCTTACGTGGATCCCTTTGACCGCGTCTGTCTTGGACTAGGATGGACATTTCGTCCGTCCGCAACCACAGCCTGGCAGGAACGTAGCGCATTATAGCTAAGTTCAAGCTAAAGTTTAAGGTTAGGGGCGCCATTCGCACCGTGAGCACAGATTTTGCAGGTCGAAGCGGACCATTCGTGCCCCCATGAAGCCCGGAGCTCCCCTACGGGGAGCTCCGGGGCACCCGTCTCAAGGTGCCGTGTGCAAAAAACGGCAAATATGAGTACTGTCACCAATTTAGTAGCAGCGTTTTTCCGCCCCGCGAGCCCTTTTTGAGTTCCGCACAGCCTGCTTGGCGCCAAGATATTCCACATTCGTTTATTATCTCGGTAGCGCGCAGAGATGTGGTGTAAGAG
>DBFCNY010000187.1:0-1601 GCA_048298285.1 Collinsella sp. | reverse complement strand
CCTCGGAAGTGTTGGGAGGCAGCGAGCCGCTGATGACCAGGCAGGTCATGTCATCGAGCGAATCGATGAGCTCAAACATCTCCTGCTCGTTGGCCTCGTTGATGGCGGCACCGGCGTTGACCATGTTGTACTCGGTGTCGGGGCCGGCGTTGAGGAACACATTGACGCGCGTAATGCCGTCGGTCCACACGGGCTTGACGGGCACGCCCAGGGCCTCGGCGCCCTTAACGATAAACTCGCCCGAGAAACCGGCGAAAAAGCCCAGGATCGTGGTGTCGACGCCGTAGTGGTCAAGCGTAAACGAGACGTTGAGGCCCTTGCCGTTGGGCGTGTAGACGGCGTTGCGGGTACGCGTGACGGTGTTGGCAGCAAGACCGTCGCAGGCGATGTTGTAGTCAATGGCGGGATTTGCAGTGAGCGTGTAAATCATGAATGTTCCTTTCACGAAGCAACGTGTTAATGAAAGTATATTCCACGCATCGGTAAAAGGCTAGGACAACTCGGTGAACGGTGTGGAAGCGATGAAGTACGGCGGAACACCTCTCCCCCGTGGCGGAACAAAAAGGCGCCCCAGCCGAAACCGGGGCGCCACATGCGCACGAATATGTCGCGGTTCGATTACTGACGATCGAGCTTGCGGACGGCAACGCGCTTGCTGTACTCGTCGACGTGACCGAAGTCACCAATACCGACGGACTCGGCGACGTTGGCGCCGGTGGCCATAGCGAGCTTCATGGCCTCCTCGACGTTGTCGCGATTCCTGTACCACTTGTGCAGGAATGCAGCGAGGGTGCAGTCGCCGGCGCAGACGGAAGAGACCAGCTTGATGTTGAACTCACGCTTGGCGTACCAGATGTCCTCGCCGTTGGAGAAGTAGGCGTCGCCGCGGCTGCCACGGGTGAGCAGCACGTTCTGAACGCCAGCCTCGTGGGCAAGCTTCATAGCAACGCGGACCTCGTCGTCGGTGTCGACCGGCACGCCGAAGATGGCCTTCATCTCGTGGTGGTTCGGCTTGATGAGCAGCGGCTTCTTGTGAGCGAGCTCCTTGAGCTTGTCGGAGGACAGGTCAAGGACGACGTCGGCGCCACGGGCCTGAGCGTGCTCCATGACCTGAGCCAGGAAGTCGGGCGTAGCTTTGGGAGGCACGGAGCCGGAAACGATCAGGCACTCGAGATCGCCCGCGGTGTCCAGGATGTTGTAGAGCTCCTCCTGGTGCTGCGGCGTGATCGGAGCACCCGGGTTCAGGATGCCGTACTCGTGCTGGCCATCGTTGACGTAGGTGTTAATGCGCGTGATACCGTCGGTCCAGACCGGGCGGCAGAGGCAACCCAGGTTCATGACCTCCTCGACGATGAACTTGCCCGTGAAGCCAGCGAAGAAGCCGAGCGCGACGGTGTCGACGCCCATCTTCTTAAAGGCGAAGGACACGTCGAGGCCCTTGCCGTTAGCCGTGTAGCTGGCCGAGCCGGTGCGGACGTTCTCGTCGGGCTCGAGCGGAGAGCTCGAAACCGTCATGTCGACAGCCGGGTTAGCGGTTAGCGTGTAGAACATTTACAGTACCCCCTGTATATGTGAGGGCCGCGTGGCCGGCCCATTCCAAC
>DBFCNY010000186.1:0-10367 GCA_048298285.1 Collinsella sp. | reverse complement strand
AGTGTAGCCAATCCAGCCGCGGGCCCGCACAGGGCCAGGGCGGCCGCGACCGCCAGCGCGGCGGCGGCACCGGAAATTCGTTTCGTGGAGCGTCTCATGGAAAATCCCCCTAATCTAGCAACGGTTTCCAAGTCTACTAGATTGGGGAGACGGGAGCCAAGCTGCAATACCCCCAAGGCACCCGTCTATAGTTCGTGACATTGTCTATAAACAGGCTCACCGCCCGCGAAATTAAATTCGACGTAAATCCTTTAAGCACGCGGCAAGCGGAAGAATCGTATAAGGCGGTTTTCTGCTGGCTGTCAGCCGCGGTATCCTCATGGAAACCTAATTGTCGCCGGAATTAAAGTCCCCCGGCGCGGACTCACCTTTTCTCCCCGGCGCGGGCTCGATATCTTCTCGGATATCTAATCGTCTTGGACTTTTACCTGCCCAAGCACAGCACAGCGTTTACGCGCCGCCACACGGAGCAAGGCACAAAAAGTTTTATCTAGAACGCAGGCTTTTAAAGCAACTCAAGTACAAGACAATCGAACTAAACACTTCCGATAAAACACGCCATGGGCATTAATCACATACACAACAGGCCAATAATGCCCCCTCGTATGCTGCGATATAATCAATTTCACCGAACACCAAACCTGCAACCCGAAGGGACCAACGTGTTAACAATTCACTATGGTGATATGGAAAACGTTATCTACAATACGTCGGTTTACTTCAATAACGTCTATTCGCCCCAGTGGTTTCAAGATGTCTTTGCTCAAAGGATCATCAAATCCATCGATAAGGGCACCGTGGTGGGGCCCAACGCAATCGACACTAAGATCCTCGGCATCATCCCTCCTGAGAAGCTCTCGAGCGGCACCAAAACACTGCTGCTTATGTACTTCATGCCGCAAAACGTATATAACGCCTCTAACTGTGGTGACAATTGTGCTTACTGGATTTTAAGAATCGCTGCTCAAAAGGATCTAACAATCAATCTCTATCATTTGCTGGATTTTGGAAACGGCAAATTCACGGCGACCATTGCAAACACGGGCGATGTAGTCCACACGATGTTCGACCTTGTCCCCATAGCTGGAAAATGCCTTAGGGAGAATTCCTGATGCGCGGATCATACGGGGTAGTTATTCAAAACAACCGAGTTCAGTTTAAACTGACCATCAATAGAAACCTGACCATCATTCAAGGCAACAGTGCTACAGGCAAAACGACGTTGCTCGATATGGTGGCCGCTCACGAAGAATTAGGAGCACAAAGCGGCGTAACAGTTAGTTGCAAAGTGCCCTGCAAGACAATAACTGGAAAGTATTGGCGCAGAGATCTCCAGGAGATTTCCAACAGCATCGTTTTTATTGATGAAGGCAACGCTTTTGTTCGAACAGAAGAATTTGCCCATGAAGCGAAGCATAGCTCGAACTATTTCGTAATCGTTGCCAGAGAGTCGTTACATCAACTGCCCTATAGCGTTGATGAAATTTACGGTCTAAAGAACACCAACCGGACCACGACGAAGTATCCCGTATATTCTCGTGTCTACACCTCTACATATCGCATTTACGGTGATAGTAAATTTAGAGGTGAGAGGCCAGAGCTTGTCATCGTTGAAGACTCAAATTCGGGCTACGAGTTCTTCAGTTTGCTATGCAAAAAGAGCGACATTCGGTGTATCAGCGCAGGCGGGAAATCAAATATCTGCAACTGCATTATGGACGCACCGGAAAACGAGATCCTTGTAATCGCCGACGGTGCCGCCTTTGGACCTGAAATTGCGGAAGCAACTGCGCTATTGCGCCGAAAGAACATCAAGCTATTCCTGCCGGAATCGTTTGAATGGATCGTGTTGAATTCGGGATTATTCAACAGCAAACACATTAAGGAGATGCTGCTTAATCCCGCTGAACACATCGAAAGCTCAAGGTTCTTTAGCTGGGAGAAGTTCTTTACCGCAGAACTCGTCGAATGCTCACGAGACACACGTTTTCACTATGACAAGAGCCACTTGAACGAGGAATATTTGAATCCCACCGCCCTTGCGGCTCTTGAGGATACTTTGCCGGATCTTGGCATCACTTCGAACTAGACCGAGAAATACTCGCTCTCGGCAGATAGGTTTGGCCCGAGCCAGGGGTCGCCGTCAAGGAAGAACTCCGGTCAGCGTTGCATGAACAGTGCTTGCTCGCGCTTCCATCGGCGCAGCTTTTCCTCGTTGGCCTCTTCCCTACCGCGCGAGGTAAACTCGTAGTGGTACAGCTCGGCATAGGGCGTAAAGATGGTGCGGTAGCCCGCCTCCCCCGATATGGCAATCGACGCTGATAGCAGTCTTAAAGAATATGACGTCGCCCTCACTCGACCTAGAACCGTTCGAGAATCTCCTCGGCGTTCTCTCGTAGATAGATATCTAGGTCCGGCACGGCAAACTGAACGTAACCCCTCTGTGGTGCCTGAATAACCTCTCTTTGTAGCAATTTGGCCCTAATAGAGCTGATCTCATTGGTCTTTTTACCCATGCGCTTAGCAATCTCGGATGATTTGGACTGTTGTTTATCCTCGCACATGGCCAAAAGGTATTTGAAATCGTTGAGCCCCAGTCCCGAAATCGCGGGCTCGTGAACAACATCGTGAAAACGAGCCTCTGCCAGCGCAATGCCTTCAGTGACGTCGCGCTCGCTCACAATGGCACTTTTGGCACGATGCAAGTTGGCGCGCTGCCAAATGGAATAACCGACCAGTTGCACCAGATAGGCATAGCCCTTAGTGGCCTTAGCGGCTCTCGACAGAAGATTGTCCTCTATGGTCAAACCAGTCGCGACAAAGCTATCGCCCATAGAGAGCGCTACCTCCACCTGGTTGATAGGCGCCAGATCTTCGGGGAGGGCACGACGCAAGAACGTAAGCGCCTTGCCGTTAATAAGATCCATAACGCCGGCGGTTAAGCCGGCAAAGGCAAGTGCGATATCTACTTATATCGAATCATATCGAGCTGTATAAGCTTGTATAAACTTATCGCGAAAGTATCGAGTTTTCGTAATTTATCTTAGTAAGTAGTCCAACCCTGCTTTCTTCCAAGTTCATAGCGAAGGAAAGTTAAAGACTTCCTAAAAACTATTGCCTTAGACCGAGAAATACTCGCTCTCATCGGATAAGTTCGGCCCCAACCACGGATCGCCGTTGAGGAAGAATTCTGGCCAGCGCTGCATGAACAGTGCCTGCTCGCGCTTCCAGCGGCGCAGCTTTTCCTCGTTGGCCTCTTCCCTGCCGCGCGAGGTGAACTCGTAGTGGTACAGCTCGGCATAGGGCGTAAAGATGGTGCGGTAGCCAGCTTCCCGCACGCGCAGGCAAAAGTCAGCGTCGTTAAAACCGACGGCAAATTCCTCGTTGTAGCCGCCGACCTGCTCAAATACGTCGCGTCGCACCATCTGACAGGCACCTGTTACGGCGCTAAAGTTACCCGGACGTACGGCGCGGGCAAGATAGCCCTCGCGCTTTGCCGAGAAATCCTGGTTGGCATGGGCAAGTGCGCCGCGCACGCCAACCAAAATGCCGGCATGTTGCACCAGATGGTCGGCAAAGTAGAGTTTGGCGCCCACCACGCCCGCATCGGGACGCTGCAGATAGCCCATCATCTCTTCGATAAAGTCGGGGCTTATGACCTCGGTATCATTGTTCAGCAACAGAAGGTAATCACCCTTGGCATGCTCCACGCCAAAGTTAATGATCTGGGAGTAATTGAACTCACCCGGCCAGTACGCAACGCGCGCGATGCCCTTGCCTTCGGATGCTGCAGCCACGCGCTCTGGCAGGGTTTCGTAATACGCAAACGTCTCCGGGGCTTCGCTGTTGTTCTCCACCAAGACGATCTCGTAATTGGTATACGTGGCCTTCTGGGCGATCGACATCACACAGGCGTCAAGCGTCTCAATGTGATCCTTGGTGGGAATCACAATGCTCACCAGCGGCGCAGGCTCCGGCAGCGCAAAGCGCATGCGGTAGACAAACGGCGTCTCGGTCTCCTCGACTGTTCCGCAAATGCCCAGCGCGTTAAAGTGGCGCTGCAGCGCAAGGCGCCCAGCTTCAATAGCATACGGCTTGCTATCGGCAGAACCGTCGGCGGTGGAACCGGGATGCACGCGCCAGTGATACAACACGTGCGCAATATGCTCAAACCGTGCGCCCGATGCAAGGCAGCGAAGAGTCAGATCATAATCCTGGGCGCCCGCGACATCTTCCGGCGACATGCCAATGCGATCGATAAGCGCCTTCTCCACCATCAGAAAATGCGTCACGCAGTTATGGCTATAGAGCAGGTCGACGTTGAGTTGCGTCTTAAAGACCGGCTGACCCCACTCCCCCGTTTTCTGGAACATGTCCTCGTCACAGAACAGGACCTGCGGACGCTCCCCCTCTGCCGCTTTATTCAACGCGGCGACATAGCGGAACAACGCATCCGGCTCCAAGATGTCATCGTGGTCTAAGAATGCGATGTAGTCGCCCGTCGCTTGCTGAATGCCAGCATTGGTGTTGAGTACAATGCCGCCGTTACCAGGCAGCTCAATCCAATAAACCCGCTCGTCATTGGCGTCGGCCGCAAGATTGGACACCGCGTCCCAATCGGGCGAGGCGTCCATAAGCAGCAATTCCCAGTTGTCATAGCTCTGGGATAGCACAGAGTCCAGCAACTCGCGCAGGTAAACCCGATCGGTCCTATAGCACGGCACTACAATGCTCACGAGCGGCCTATAGGCAAATGCCGCCGAAGCGACACGCTGGCACGCCAAATCACCCGGCTTTGCGCGATGTTGCTCAAACCAACGTCGATAGGCCGCATCATCCGCGCGCGCATCCTTCATGCGGTTCCAACTGTCGTCGACCATGCCGTTGTACAAACGACCATCCATGGCACAAAATCCACTCTGGATTTGGCCCGTGGGATCAGCCGCAATCACGACAAAATCGCGTATATCCTGAGGCATCTCAACGCTCAGATACGTTTTATTGACACGGCATCCATTCTGCTGCGGCACATCGACCTGCGATTCGAACACATGCACGGTAGCATCGATGGCATTCATATGCGTATCGAAGATCTGAAGCTCAGGCGCGCACTGGGAGTCTCCCGCCCAGGTAACCTCATAGCGCCACACCGCGCCGGAGTCTGCCGGCAAATAGCGAATGGCATCGATCTCGTAGCGACCGCAGTGTTCGCCACGCTGCGCATCGCGGATAAGCGCACACAGCGCAGGCTTTGCTTTGTAGTTAATCTTGGATTCCAGCTTGGCCACGCGGCTATCGAGACAAATGGAGCCCAACCTTTGGCCATCGGATGCAAAAACGACATCCATCGACGAGCCATCCAAAAACGGAAGCACCAAGACGGCGAGCTCGCGCTCGTAATCGGAAACGGAAGGGCAAAGCGCCAGCACACGGCCATGATCGACCGGGAGCACCAGCGACAGCAAACAAGAACCGCTCGTAGTCGCATGGGCAAACGCCTGAGAGGCCTCCCGCTCAATAAGCGCGGCGACATCCTGACCGGCAAAACGAAGCAGCACAAAAAGACGGCCCTGGCTGCGGCAAAGTGCCAAACGCTTGATACTCATCTACACTTCTCGCTTTCCCAGGGCGTTCGCTGCCACGCGCTTGCAGGCACCCAGGCGCCCAAACCTCAAGACGTCGTAATCGAACATGAGCTTTTTGCACTCGCGGGCATTGGGGGCCTTGCTGGTAAGCGCCGCACGCACCATAACAGCAACAGAAGGAGCGCATTGTGCGAGCGCAGCAACGCTGCCCACGGTAGAGCCGGCGAGCGCCGTGGTAACGGCAGCAAACACCTTGCCGCAGTCCGAACCCAGCAACCTAAGCGCATCGTACAGCACCAGATCGCAGAGGAAGTACGCCAGGTCATCGGCATGCTGAGCATCGAGACCGTCGCGCCGCCAGTCAGCCAGCACCGCGGAGTAAATCTTCACGTGCTCCAGCAGACGTGTCTCGTCGTCGTAGCGCATGGTGTCCATGAGCGAACCCTTGCGCGCCACGCGGTAGTCATACAGCTTGTTCGAGATAAGCGCGGTCTTGTGCGAACGACCGTACACGGCAAAATCGAAGACCTGGTCCTCGCCGTACTTAACGGTTTCGTCGAACACGATCCCGTTGCCCAGCAAAAACTCACGCTTGCAGGCGGTGCGCCATGCAAAGGGGCGAGATGCTTCCTTAAACAGCAAGTCAGAGTTATAGCCTTCAAACGACACATCGCGCGGGCTCAGCACATAGTTAAGCCACGGATACCCCGCCTCCAGCGGATACGGGTTCGCGCCAAAGGTCAAAACGTCGCAGTCCTCGCGCTCAAAGGCATCGACGATCACGCGGCATGCATCGGGCGTAAATCGGTCGTCGGAATCCAAAAACGCAACGATAGGCGCCGTGGACGCGGCGATGCCCGCATTGCGCGCACTCGACAGGCCGCCGTTCTCCTTATCGACCAGCGTAAAGCGCGCGTCCTTTTCGCAATAGGCAGCCGCAATATCGCGCGAGCCGTCCGGCGAGCCATCGTTGACCAGCACGCCTTCCCAATCGGGCATGTCCTGCGCAAGCAGGGAGTCCAGGCACCAGGCCAGGCACTCCTCCACTTTATAGATGGGAACGACAACGGAAATCTTGGGGGTAGCCATAGTCACTCGCTCCTACTGTGCGGCCGGAACGTCATCGGGGTGCGGGTTGTCGCCGTAGGTGCACTGATACGTCAGCACACGCCAGACCAGCGGCAGGCCGCCAATCTTAAAGTAATGCTTAAACGTATTGAGCTTGCCCGGCTTCTTAAAGTCAAAGCGCGAATCGATATAGGCGCGGGGCGACTTGACCATCAGGCGCAAGTCGGTCTCGCCACGCGGATCAAACAGCGACAGATCAAAGCGACCGGCATCCCAGTCGGCCTTGAGCTCGGGCGAGGCCTTCTGCCAAAACTGCTCGCGCAGTTCATCGACCAGGCGCTCATCGTTCCAACGGTACGTATCGACCTTCATGCGCATTAAAATACCCTGAAGCTGAGCCTTAAGCTCGGGGCGTTCATCCAAAAAGCGCTGCATCTCGGCGTATTCGTCGCACACGCAAAATACCTTGTTGGGCGAATTAACGGAGCTCTTCTCGTTGTCTTGGCGATAGCACAAAATGGGGTCCGCGATAAACGCAGCACGCTCGGCGCATGCCCAGACCTTAAAGTTAAAACCCGCATCCTGATACGAGGCACCCGGCGTGGGAAGGAAGCGAACCTGATTGTCGTTGAGGAACGCGCGCCGATAGATAGCCGACCAAATGGAAGGTTTGCGGTAGAAGATGCCCGGGCGATCGACGGGGCGATACGCGGCGCCCGTCATATGCTCGTCGATAATCCCAAACAGCTCACGTCGCTCGCTGGGCGTGGACCAATACAGATAAAAGTCGCCCTTTACCGCATCGGCATGCTCAGCATCGGCCTTGGCGACCAGCTTTTGAAGCGAATCCTCAAACATAAAGTCGTCGGACTCAAGGATGCCCACGTACTCACCGCGCGCCATCTCCAGGCCACGGTTCATCGAGTCGCCGTAGCCGCTGTTGGCCTTGTCGATCATCTTTACACGGGGGTCGTGCGCCATGTACTCGCGGATGATATCCGGCGAGCTATCGGTGGAGCCGTCGTTGATGCAGATGATCTCGATGTCATTGAGCGTCTGCGCCACGGCGGAATCGAGGCACACGCGCAGATAGCGCTCGACATTGCAAATGGGGACAAGCAGCGAAACTTTAGGGGTATCAGAGTTCTGCAAGAGAACCTCCCGTTGAATAGCGTGTAACAGGGTTATTTTAGCAGCCGAGTTGCGGCGGGCGGCGGCGCTTGGAATTATAGAAAGCGCTCCAGGCAGGCTTTGAGACCGCGAGTCGAAAGATAGAACAGCGTGGCGTCTGCCATCGAAACGCCCAAGGTCGCCGCAACGAGCTTGTGGGCAACACGGCGAACGGCGCCCTTAGCAGGCATATCCGTCCACGCCGTTCCCAAAAACGTCGCGAGGTCCATGTTGACGCGAGCCGCCACGCGATGGAAGTCATCGGAATCCAAGCGCGCCAAATCAAACACGATAAGGTCCAAAAACCAAGTTATCAGCTCGCCGGGACACAGGTCCAAAAAATCGTAGGCCGCCCAGTCCTCCAAGACCTCCTCGAGCATCCTCATATGGGCATCGAGCTTTTTGGCGCGAGCCTCGGCACTGTTGAACTCGTGCGTCGCCGATTCACTCTCCATCACGTAGTGGTAGAACTTGTCCGGCATGACGACGGTCTTGCGGGCAAGCGCATAAGCCGCAAATTGGAAGACGACGTCCTCGCCCAAAGCCAAACCGGGGGCGAAGCGAATACCTTCGCGATTGAGCAGCTCGCGCGAAAAAGCCGCGCGGCAGGCATAGGGCTGCGCATTCGAATGGAACAGCAGTTGGGGATCACGGGCGCCAAAGATACCAGCTTTGGGGCTCATAAGTTGCTGGACGCGTTTGGGGGCAGCATCGGCAGGTTCACAGACGCCGCCATAAACGGCGGCCTCGGCATCCGCAGACTCCATGGCATGCAGCACGCGCTCGACCGTCTGGGCATCGATGTAATCGTCGGCGTCCACAAAAAAAACGGTCTCGCCCTCGGCAGCATCGATACCGGCATTTCGAGCGCACGAGACGCCCGCGTTTTCCTGGTCAATCACCAGTACACGATCGTCGGCCTGCGCGATCTGGCGCAACGCGTTCAACGAATCATCAGTCGAACCGTCGTTGACGCAGACAACCTGAATCGAGCGCTCGGACTGGGCCAACAGCGAATCGAGGCATCGCTGAATCGAGCGCGCAGAGTTGTAAACGGGGACGACAATGGTAGCTTTAGGACACGAGGCCTCTCCCATGCCGACCTACCCCCTCAGCGATTCGATGAGGAAGGCAGCAACCACGCCTGGGCCTCCAACCGAGGCGTAATACTTAGCACGCCCCAAGGAACCATCCGTCGCAAAACTCGGATGCTCGTCAACCCAGCCCTCGGGATCTTTGAGGATGGCAGCGAGATTTGCGCGCTTCCACGGCTTGAGGTCGTCAAGCGAAAACTCCCCCGCGTCCAAGGCCGCCTGAAATTCCTTAGCCATCTGCACCAGGAACTCCTTATAGAACTTAGGCGCCAGGCGCACGTAGTTCCACATATACGAATCGTACTTAATGAGTTGATTGAACTTGAGCATGCGCGCGACGTCATCACTTGCGTGATCACGGGCATAATCCTCTCGAATCCAACGCTCAATCTCGGCATACTCGGAATTGACGCAAAATACCTTAGCCGAAGAATTGACCGAGGAATTCTCGTTGTCCTGGCGATACGACAACACGGCATCATGCAGGTAAACAGCCTTATCGGCACACGCGATAACCTTAAAGGCGAATGACGTGTCCTGAAAGGATGCCCCTGGAGTCGCCAAGAACTTGATGCCGTTGCGCTCAAGAAAATCGCGACGGTACACGGCCGACCAAATCGACGGCTTTTGCTTAAAGAACTGCGTCGTGTCGCTCGGGTGCACCGGCTTGTCGCAGTCCTTGGCCTTAAACATCTCGTGCAGCGAACGGCGCTCCTCGGGCTTAGACCAGTAGAAATTAAAGTTCGCCTTCGCAAAGTCGGCATTATTGCTATCGGCGGCCGAGACAAGCTTTTCGAGTGCGTCGGGCGCCATAAAGTCATCGGACTCCAAGATGCCAACGTACTTGCCACGCGCCATATCGAGCCCGCGGTTCATCGAGTCGCCGTAGCCGCTGTTGGCCTTGTCGATCATCTTGACGCGCCCATCGCGCTCCATATACTCGCGGATAATCGCCGGCGAGTTGTCGGTCGACCCGTCGTTAATGCAGATGATCTCAATATCCTTGAGCGTCTGCGCCAGGGCGGAATCGAGGCACTCGCGCAGGTAGCGCTGAACATTGTAAATGGGAATAAGCAGCGACAGAACAGGGCTGCCAGAGGCGTTAGTAGACAAATGTGCTCCTTAGGAAATACCTGTCGTTTCATGGTATCAAAGGGTCAGCGCGCCAGCAGGCGTTTATATAATCTATGGAGCCCAACCTACGAAAGGACGCCATGCAGCCTAAAGCCGCACGCAACATATCCATCGAAGCGCTGCGCTTGGTCGCGGTCGCCGGTATCGCGGTGTTCCATACCTTTCAGCGGACCTTCCAGGCAACCTGTTTCGGCGCCGTGGAATATGCCCCACTTGCGATGTTCCCCTATTCCGGCGTGCTCGGTTTTATCAACTTGCTGGGCTGCTGGGCCAACGAGGTCTTCTTTATGATCTCGGGCTACTTCCTGATTGCCTC